>NZ_JBJDNI010000039.1:0-32691 GCF_044900545.1 Scandinavium sp. NPDC088450
AGTTCGCCGGTGACAACCTGTTCGGCGCTTCCGGCAAACTGGCTGGCCCGATGACCTTCCAGATTGGTTCAAGCTCTGATGAAGCGATGACCGTTGACCTGGCCACCACCCTGTCCGGTGCGTACGGTGCTTCCGGCTTTAACGGCCTGACCGGTGCAGGCGCAGCTGGCGCATCCGGCATCAACATCCAGAGTGCAGCCGATGCGCAGGGTTATATGGATGGCCTGGAAGCGGACCTGGCAAGCGTGGGTAAAGTGCGCTCTGAGCTGGGTGCCAACATCAACCGTATGGCACACACCTCTGCCAACCTGGCGAACATGAAGGACAACACCTCCATGGCGCTGGGTAACATCACCGACGCGGACTTCGCGACTGAAGCCTCCAGCATGAGCCGCAACCAGATGCTGGCCCAGACCTCCATGTCCATGCTGAAGCAGTCCAACAGCATGTCCGGCATGGTGATGTCTCTGCTGGGCTAATCCCCGCTTATTATGTGAAAAACACCGCTGTATGGCGGTGTTTTTATTTCAGCCGCAGGCTTTCCGCCCGTCGGCTTTTTCGGGGAAATCCCCCTTCCCCTTCCTACCTAACTCACTGATAAAAATACACTATAAAACTTGGCACGGGTCTTGCTATATCCATAGCGAGTCGTCAGGCCTCAAGGAGAGAAAAATGACCGATATAAGCAGTATTGATCCGCAAACGCTGGCTCAGCAGATGGCCAGCTACGACATCATGGCCACTCAGGATGCGCTGTCTCGCCAGACCACCACCCTGAAATCGCAGCAGGATGCGCTGACAAAACTGAAATCCGCACTGACCGATTTCCGCACCGCGATGAACGATCTCAACAAGTCCGACGACGGCATGTTGAAAACCACCGCGACGATGAATCAGGAAAACATCGCGTCGATTACGACTAACTCGAATGCGCGAAAAGGCACCTACAGCCTCGATGTGACGCAGATGGCGTCGGCGCAGCAGATTGGCTACGCCGACCTGACCGACGATGCGGTGAAAAATGCCACCGGTGACGTGACCATCACCCTGGGTCAGGGCGATGACGCGCAGAGCTTCACCGTCAACATGGATGAGGTGAATACCCTGGGCGAACTGACCGCGCAGATCAACGGCTCAGAAGACAACCCGGGCGTAACGGCTTCATTGGTTCGCACCGACGGCAACGTCACGATGATGCTCAGCAGCGATGAAACCGGGGCGAAAAATACCCTGAGCATGAGCGGCGCTGCCGCCTCGCTGTTTGATAACGGCACCACCATTGCCGAAGCGCAGGACGCACAGTTCAGCATGGGCAGCATGCAGTTCACCAACAGCACCAACACGCTGGATGGGATTGTCGATGGTGTGACTATCGACCTGGCTGGCACCACCGAGCCGGGCAAACCGTTGGTCATCAAAATTGGGACCGACACCGAGGAAACCAAAAACCAGGCGCAGGCGTTTGTGGATGCCTATAACACCCTGGAAAGCACCCTCGACTCCCTGACCAAAACCGGGAGTGACGGCACCGCTCGTGGAGCCTTTGCCGGTGACGCCAACATGATGGCGCTGGATAACACGCTGAATAACGTGCTGCGTCAAACCTATGGCGATCACCAGCTCAATCAGTTTGGCATCACCGCAGGCAGCGACGGCACGCTGGAAATTGACAGCGACAAACTGGAAGCCCAGTTGAGCAAAGATCCGGAGTCATTCACCGACTTCTTCAACGGCAGCAACGGCATGCTGAAGTCGATTGATAAGTCTCTGGACCGTTATCTGAGCTCTACCGATGGCTTGCTGAAAGGCCAGCAGGAAACGCTGGACAGAAAACAAAGTGATATCGACACCAAAACCGATGCGATGAACACGCGCTATGACAACGCCTACAACCGTTATCTGACGCAGTTCACTCAGCTTCAAACCACCATGCAGTCAATCAACAACACCATGAGTATGTTTGGCTTAGCGTAAGGAATTTTAAGCAGTGATGTACGGAAACAATCAAGAAGGCTTCGGCCAGTATCAGCAATCAGACCTTGCGATTCAGGCAGCGGCGGCAAACCCGCACCAGCTGGTATTGATCTTATTCAAGGGACTGATGGACGAACTCGTTCGTGCGAAGAGCCACATTGCGGCTCGTCGCTTCGAGCGCAAAGTCAAAAGCATTAACAAGTGCATCGATATTCTCAACGCATTGACCAGTGCGCTGGATTTCGAAAATGGGGGTGAGCTCGCACTCACCCTCGCCAACCTTTACGACTACTGCGTTTACCGTCTGTATGACGCCAGCCACAAGCTCTCTACGGAAAGCATTGATGAGGTCGAGAAGATCCTCAGCAATATTCAGGACGGCTGGGAAAAGATGGGGCAGAAGAATGGATGACCTGACGCTGATCCCCTGGCTTGCTCGCGAACTGGAGCAAGCAGCCAGTCAAAAAGAGTGGCTGAAGGTTCAGCAGGTCGATAAGCAGATTGCCCTGTTTCTGACTTCGTTAAAAGGCCGGGCGCTCAGCCCTGCCCTTCAACGAGAACTGGCGGAACTGCGCAAACTGCACCAGCGCGTGTACCAGTTCTGCCAACAGGAAAGTGCGGTGCTGGAAGAAAAAATGGCCCGGACACGCAAGAACCAGGAAGGGGCAACCGCCTATGCCGCGTTTATGACAATGGAAGGAGGACGCTAATGCAGGTGATGAATGCCCAGGCAGCACCGGACATGACAAGCCAGGCGCAGCCCGCCGTAAAAGGCGTGGCAGACGCACTGAATATCGTCGCCCAGGGCGAGACGGCAGACGGCGCGACGGAAGGGACAAAGCCAGGTTTTGACAACACGCTGGCCACGCTGATGACCGCCCTGAACGGTGACACCGGTCGGCAGAAAATCGGTGAGAAAGCCACCGAGACCGTGGAACAGCATCAGGCAGAAACGCCGGAAGGTACGGACGATTCAGCAGCGATGGCACTCCTCGAATCTCTGCTGACCGCCAGCCAGCATCCGGTGAAATCGCTGCCAGTAAAAGGCAATAGCGAAAAACCGGAGCACAACGTGGATGCGGTGATGCTGCAGTCTCGTGAGGCTGGCGCGCAAAACGCTTCGGCTCAGGTCCAGGCTCAGCCGCTGTTGCAAGGTCAAGCGCAGCAGCAAGACAGCCAGGCCACCACCAGGCAAGAGACTCACGGTACCAGCGTGAAGCTGGTGGCCACGCGCACTGTCGCCGCAACCACGCAGGAAATGGCGCAGATGAACGCCGCTCAAACAGTGCCGATGAGTGCCGAATCCACCAGCACGGCATCGGCTCAGGCGATGGCTGCACAACCGACAACCGGAGCGGACAAGACTGCTCGTTTTACGCTGCCGGACGTCAAGCTGAGCGATGAAAACTCCCGTTGGTCGGAACAACTTCATTCGGCGCTGGGCGATCGTCTTCAGGTGCAGATGAAAGACAAAATCCAACACGCCACGATTCGTCTTGATCCGCCGAACATGGGGAAAATCGATATTTCGATGCAGCTCGACAATGGGCGGATGCAGGTCCACATCAACGCCAGCCATGGCGATGTATACCGGGCATTGCAACAGGTAAGTCACGATCTTCGCCAGACGCTGGTTGAGCAAAACTTTGTGCAGGTGAACGTACAGGTTTCTTCGCAGCATCCAGGTCAGCAACAGGACAACCGCCAGCAGGCGTTTGCCGATCAGAACGAAGTCGTCTTTGCCAACGCCGAGAAGGCGGAAGACGAAAACTATTCTTCTCATCAGGACGATGAGTCGGTTTTATTGACTGTGTAGCGAGCATAAAAAATGACCATCAAAAAAGTCGCCTTTGGCATTATCGGCGCGGTAATTATTTCGGTTCTTACCGCCATTATCACGATATACGGCACCCAGATGCTGGCCCGCAATGGGGTTGATATCACGAAAAGCGACGGCCTGTTCTCCAGTAAAAAAGAGAGCAAGCCGCAGAAGTTTATTGAAGTCAAAAACGTGGTGGTGACGCTGCAAACCGCCGCCCACCAGCAGCACTACCTGCAAATGGATCTGGCGTTTGCTACCAGTGACGAAGAAGGCCAGAAGGAAGTGAATGAACTTTCGCCGGTGCTTCGCGGCACCACGGTGACGCTGCTTTCGGCAATGGACTATGACGCATTGCGCGAGATGCCAATGGATACCCTTCGCCAAAAATTGCTGGCGGCTTACACCGCTCGCTTCATCAAGCTGCAAACCGAGAAGCCGTTCACCGACGTGATCATCAGCAAAATGGTTTACCAGTAAGACGACTGTGACGTAATGATAATGATGGATTTTATTGCCAAAGATAAGCTGACGGCAGCCGAGGAGGCGAACTACGTTCAAGCCTGGCTGCCGCTGGTTCACAAGATGATTAAGCAGCTTGCTTATCAGACCAGCAGCGTTATCGACAAGGATGATATGGAACAGATTGCCCTGATGGGGCTGCTGACGGCGCTGCGCCGTTATGGGCACCCTGATGAACAGTTTGCTTCCTATGCGGCGCAACGTATTCGTGGTGCGATCCTCGATGAACTTCGCCAGCTTGACTGGCGACCTCGTCGTTTGCGCCAAAAGACCCACAAACTGAATGATGAAATCCGCCAGATTGCCCGCGAGATCGGCCGCACGCCGACCTTTGAGGATATTCAGGCACGCCTTTCCATTACTGCAGAGGAATATCAGGAGCATCTGCAGCTGGATTGCGCCAGCTCTCTGGAAAGCCTTGATGATTTACTGAGTAAAGGCGTTCAGGACGACACCATGAACACCCGCGCTCTGGAAGACGGCGTCATTTTGAGCAACACGTTGCACGCGGCTATCGCCAGCCTGGATGAGCGTGAGCAACTGATCCTGACGCTGTATTACCAAAAAGAGTTGAGCCTGAAAGAAATCGCCCTGGTCCTCGAGCTTACTGAGGCCAGAGTGTGTCAGCTCAATAAAAAGATTACTGAGAAAATTCAAACGTATTTCCAGAAGTGAACCCCTTATGCAGAAATTATTAGGCCTTTCCTTTGTTATTGCCTGCGTGGCTGGCGGCTTTATTTATTCCGGCGGCAACCTGATGGCGCTCTGGGCACCAGGCGAAATTGTCATTATTCTCGGCGCGGCGCTGGGTGCGCTGGTGCTGGCGAACCCGAAAAATATGTTGTCTGAAATGCTGCGTCAGATTCGTGGCACGGTGCAGAAGAACGAGCAGACCGAAGAGTACCAACGTCAGTTGCTGATGCTGCTGTATGAACTGCTTGAACTGGTGCAGGACGGCGGTCTGAAGATGCTGGACGAACACATTGAAGTGCCAGAAAACAGCGAGTTGTTTAAGCGATACCCGCTGATTTTGCAGGAAAAATCGTTAATCACGTTTATCTCCGATAACTTCCGCCTGATGGCGATGGGCAAAATCAACGAGCACGAACTGGAAGGTCTGCTGGAACAGGAACTGGTGGCGATGGAAGAGTATTTGCTGCAACCGTCACGTTCTCTGCAACGTACCGCAGAAGCGATGCCAGGTTTTGGTATTTGTGCGGCAGTGCTCGGCATCATCATCACCATGCAGTCTATCGATGGCTCGATTGCTGAAGTGGGTGAGCGCGTGGCGCATGCTTTGGTCGGCACCTTCCTCGGGGTGTTCTTCTGCTACTGCTTCCTCGACCCCTTAGCCAACGCCATGGAACAGCGCACCAAAACCAAAATGTCAGTTCTTGAGTGTGTACGTACCGTGCTGGTGAACCATGTTGCCGGGAAACCGACGCTGCTGGCGGTGGATGCGGGCCGTAAAATGCTCCCGCTCGATGCCAAACCGACCTTCGCCCGTCTCGACAGTTGGGTGAATCAAATGGTAGGTGAGGCCGATGCGTAATAAGCACGAAGGCCACACCACGATAATCAAACGCTCGTCGCGCAAAGGGCACCAGGCTCATCACGGTGGAGCGTGGAAAGTGGCGTTTGCCGACTTTACCCTCGCGATGATGGCGCTGTTTATGGTGCTGTGGATCATGGGCGCGATTCATCAGGAGAAGACGCAGTCACTGCTTCAGTCGATGGAAGGCAGTTCTGTCTTTAGCGGCAATAGCCTGACGCCATTAAGCCAGGCAGACGGAAACGGCGCCCGCTTAAGCCTGATGTCGACGAATGCCAAAAGTTCGCCACTGACTGCACCGCGTAATGAGAGCGTGAATATTGGCAAGCTCAAGTTGTCTGACGTGCTCAACGCACACAGTCAGAAAAGTGAAGCTCACGGCGGCAAGTTCACGCAAAAATATGAGCTGGATGATTTGGCACGCATCATTATGCGCATCACCAATTCCTATCACGCGCAGTCCAATTTGCAGATAGGCATTGTGCCGCAAGGCTTGCGTATTCTGATTACCGACGACAGCCATCGCGAGATGTTCCAGCGTGGCAGCGCCAAAATCACCCCGTTCTTCTACCAGTTGCTGAACGAATTCGCGCCTGAGCTGAACAAGGTGGATAACAAAATCATTATCACCGGGCACACCGACGCCACGCCGTATAAGAATAATAAAGGCTACAACAACTGGAATCTTTCCGGAGAGCGTGCACTTCAGGCACGCAGCGTGTTGACCGCTTCCGGGCTGGAATCCGCCAAAGTGATTCAGGTCAGCGGCATGGCTGATCAGATGCTTTTCGATAAGGACGACCCGTTAAGTTCGGTCAACCGACGAATCGAAATCATGGTGTTAACGCACGCCGCCAGCGATACGTTGTATCAGTTCTTCGGGGCGCATGGCGAAAAAGTGATTAAGCCAATCGCCGAGAAAATCGCACAAGGGAAGTAGCGAGTCAGGACAATGTGGAACGTCAATAAACCTCTTTCAATGCCCGCTCTGTTTACCCTGCTCAGCCTCGCGCTGGCAGGTTGGCTGAGCCTGATGCCAGGCACCGCGCTGGCAAAACCCAAACAGACGACGCTGAGAAGCACCAAACCGATTGCCAGCAAAACGCACGATAAAAAAGCGCTGGCACGCATCAATAACCGAAAAAAACTGCTGGCAAAATCCCGACTCAAGCTGGCGAACGTGCCGTTGACGCCTGCGCAGAAGCGCAAAATCGCGGCCAAAAAGCGGGCTGAGCGTACCGAAAACCGTGAGTCTCTGACAGAGCAAGTGCACTGGAAACCCGGCGCATTAGGCCGACAATGGCCGCTGGTCCAGATGAGCGAGCAAATGGAGCACTCGCTGGTCAAAGTCATGAGCAAGCTGAAGAAACAACTTGGCAAGCCTTATGTCTGGGGTGGCTCATCGCCCAAAACTGGCTTCGATTGCAGCGGCCTTGTCTGGTATGCATACACCACCAGCATCAAGCGTAAATTGCCACGCACCGCTAACGGCATGTACACCGCCAAAAACCTGAAGCACGTGAAAAAAAGCCGATTGCATCGCGGCGATCTCATCTTCTTCGGCATTCACAAAAAGACCAAAGCCGATCACGTGGGTGTGTATCTTGGCGAAGGGAAGTTTATTGAAGCACCACGCACTGGATTAAATGTACGTATTAGTTATCTGACGGATGACTTCTGGCAGGATCACTATCTGGGCTCACGCCGCGTTATTTATGATGAGCATGGATGATCAGCTCACGAAAAAAAATGCCACCTGTTTCCAGGTGGCTGAACTCAAAAATAACACTTTACAAGTAAATTATAGGAAGAAAACACATCTCACATGTCTCGTATAATTTATACCATGTCATTCCCATTCCCCCTGGTGCAGGGACTAAAAATCACTTTTTAAATTTATTAAACACAGTGACTCTTATCTTCTTTCAGCACACTTATTGCAGTGACTGATGATAAGCAACGACGTGGAAATCCCCCCTTTTAGTTCCTGATTTTATGCCAGACAAACAAAACAACCAACGCGCCTGCCACAGCGATAAGAATGCTGCGCACATCAAACCCAGTCACCGTGCCCAGACCCAGCAGTGAACCTAACCAACCACCGACAATCGCGCCCACAATGCCAAGAATAACGGTCATAATAAAACCGCTGCCATCACGACCTGGCATAATAAACTTCGCAATAATACCGACGATCAACCCCATCACAATCCAAAGCAGAATACCCATAATTAACTCCTGTCCTTGCTAATATAAAAAGAGCACCAGAATGTAAAGAGTTGCAATGATAGCGTCAATGAAATGACGACAATGAATATTTCAAACATCAAAAACAGTCAAGAAAAGTTAACAATATTGCCATTCTGATTATCCGAACACTCTTTTCAGCAGGCCCACGCATACTCCTGCAATTTCCAGTGGTAGTCTTTTTCCATCAGACACAACAAATAAGACAGGAATCATCATGGGATTAATCAATTTTATTAAAGAAGCTGGCGAGAAGCTATTTCACACTGACAACAGCAACAGTGAAAAAGCGGAGAAAATTCAGGCACACATCAATACGCTCAACCTACCGGGCGCAAGCAATATCAATGTCAACGTCGACGACAGCGGTGTTGCTTCATTATCCGGTAACGCCGATACCCAACAAACCGCAGACAAACTGGTGGTTGCCGCGGGTAACATTGATGGCATCAGTGACGTTAATAATGCGCTGACGGTCAGCGCCCCTGCCCCGGCGGCCCAATATTACACCGTACAATCTGGCGATACGCTGAGCGCAATCTCCCGCCGCTATTATGGTTCGGCCAATCATTACCAGGCCATTTTTGAAAGCAACCAGCCGATGCTCAGCCATCCGGATAAGATTTATCCGGGGCAGAAGTTGATCATCCCTGAACTCGCCACGAAGCAGTAAGAGAGGGCATTATGGGACTGTTTACCTCACTGCTGAGCAAACTCTCTGGTTCACAAGAGCATAATCCGATACTGATAACCGAGGTCCTCTCGTGGATTGATGCCCAGGGTGGCATGGAGGCGCTTCTTCAGCAAATGAAGCTGTTCGGATTCGGCAAAATCCTGCAATCCTGGCTGTCGAATCAGCAAAATTTGCCGATTTCACCGCAGCAGGTATTTTCATTCATTAAGGCCCCGGCGCTGCAACAACTGGCTGACCGTTGCGGCATTGACGTTAACGCTACCGCCGCGTTGCTGGCTAAATACTTACCGCTGCTGGTGAACGGGTTATCTCACTCCGGTGAACTAACGCCGTCAGCAACCACCGATCTGGTAAAGGCTGGGCTTTCGGTTTTGGGCCGTAAATCCTAGGTCCGCCCTCTCTCCATCCCCTCTCTTTCAGGCCAGTTTACTGGCCTTTTTTGTGCCCTCAGAATGAAAACATCAGAACGCCTTGACCTTCCCCTTGCGGGAAGGTTTAAGCTTTATCACAGTCAGAAAAAAGCCACGGCCACGCCACTGCGCATTGGCCTTCACTAAGGAGTTCATGATGTCTAACACTATCGACCTGACGCTGGACGGCCTATCCTGCGGCCACTGCGTCAAACGCGTTAAAGAGAGCCTTGAGCAACGTCCTGACGTTGACCAGGCTGACGTGACAACGACCGAAGCGCACGTCACCGGCAGCGCCAGTGCCGAAGCGCTGATTGACACCATTAAACAAGCTGGATACGGGGCGGAGCTCAGCCACCCAAAGGCTAACCCGCTGACAGAGTCATCAACCCCGTCGGAAGCACTGACAGCGGCCCCCTCAGCGCTTCCGGCAGCCGATGACCTTGATGACAGCCAACAGCTGCTGATCAACGGTATGAGCTGCGCCAGCTGTGTGTCCCGGGTACAAAACGCACTTGCCGCGGTACCGGGCGTGACGCAGGCACGGGTGAATCTGGCGGAACGCACGGCGCTGGTCATGGGCAGTGCGTCCGCCGCAAATTTAGTGCAGGCGGTGGAAAAAGCAGGCTACGGCGCAGAAGCGATTGAAGACGATCAAGAGCGCCGGGAACGCCAACAGGAAACCGCCATCGCCACCATGAAACGCTTCCGCTGGCAGGCGATTGTCGCCCTGCTGGTCGGTGTGCCGGTGATGGTCTGGGGCATGTTCGGCGACAACATGATGGTCACCGAAGCCAACCGTTCCCTGTGGCTGACAATTGGCCTGATTACCCTTGGAGTGATGGTCTTTGCGGGCGGCCATTTTTATGCCAGCGCGTGGAAGAGCCTGAAAAACGGCACCGCGACAATGGACACTTTAGTGGCGTTGGGCACTGGCGTGGCGTGGCTCTATTCGATGAGCGTCAACCTGTGGCCACAGTGGTTCCCGATGGAAGCTCGCCACCTCTATTACGAAGCCAGTGCGATGATCATTGGTCTGATTAACCTCGGCCATATGCTGGAAGCGCGTGCACGTCAGCGTTCTTCGAAAGCGCTGGAAAAACTGCTCGACCTCACGCCACCGACCGCACGAGTGGTGACAGAACAAGGCGAGAAATCCGTGCCACTGGCCGACGTGCAGCCAGGCATGACGTTACGCCTGACGACTGGCGATCGCGTGCCTGTCGACGGTGAAATTACGCAGGGTGAAGGCTGGTTTGATGAAGCCATGCTGACCGGTGAACCCGTGCCGCAGCAAAAAACAGACGGTGCAGCGATTCATGCAGGCACTGTGGTGCAGGACGGCAGCGTGCTGTTCCGTGCCAGCGCTGTCGGTAGCCACACTACGCTGTCGCGTATTATCCGCATGGTTCGCCAGGCGCAAAGCAGTAAACCGGAAATCGGCCAACTGGCGGATCGCATCTCAGCGGTGTTTGTGCCTGTGGTTGTGGCTATCGCGCTGCTCAGTGCCGCCATCTGGTACTTCTTCGGCCCGGCACCGCAGATTGTTTACACCCTGGTGATCGCCACTACGGTGCTGATTATTGCCTGCCCTTGTGCGCTGGGCCTGGCAACGCCGATGTCGATTATCGCGGGTGTCGGGCGTGCCGCAGAATACGGCGTGTTGGTGCGCGATGCCGATGCGCTGCAACGTGCCAGTGAACTCGATACGTTGGTGTTTGATAAAACCGGGACGCTGACGGAAGGCAAACCGCAGGTGGTGGCCGTGAAAACCTTTGCGGCGGTGGACGCAGCCGAGGCATTGCGTTTTGCAGCGGCGCTTGAACAGGGTTCAAGCCACCCACTGGCCCGAGCCATTATTGAGAAAGCCGGCGAGGCTACACTTCCGCAGGTGAATAACTTCCGCACACTGCGCGGGCTGGGCGTCAGCGGTGAAGCGGAAGGCCGTGCGCTGCTGCTGGGAAATCAGGCTTTGTTAAACGAGCAAAATGTGGTGACCACAGCCTGTGAAGCTGAAATTCAGGCGCAGGCAGAACAAGGTGCAACACCGGTATTATTGGCTATCGACGGGCAAATTGCGGCATTGTTTGCCATTCGAGATCCGCTGCGCAGTGACAGCGTTGAAGCGCTGCAACGCCTGCATCGTGAAGGCTACCGCCTGGTGATGCTGACCGGGGATAACCCAACTACCGCCAACGCCATTGCCAAAGAAGCAGGTATCGACGAAGTGATTGCCGGCGTGCTGCCAGACGGTAAAGCCGAAGCCATCAAAAAATTGCAGGCAGAAGGCCGCAAAGTGGCGATGGTGGGTGACGGTATCAACGATGCGCCAGCGCTGGCGCAAGCGGAAGTGGGTATCGCAATGGGCGGCGGCAGCGACGTAGCCATTGAAACCGCAGCCATCACGCTGATGCGCCACAGCCTGACCGGGGTCGCTGATGCACTGGCAATATCCCGAGCCACGCTGCGGAACATGAAGCAGAACCTGCTGGGCGCGTTTGTTTACAACTCGCTGGGCATTCCGATTGCGGCTGGCATCCTGTGGCCGCTCACCGGGACGTTGTTAAACCCGGTGGTTGCCGGGGCGGCGATGGCACTTTCGTCCATCACCGTGGTGAGCAACGCTAACCGCTTGCTGCGTTTCAAACCGAAAGCGTGATGACTGGCTGGCCCTTAACAGAGTTTGTTGAGGGCCAGATGCTGCAACAGCATGATGGTTTTTCCGTCCTCAATTTCACCCGTCCGAATAGCTTGTAACGCCTTTTCCAGCGGCCATTCGAGGACTTCAATATCTTCCCCTTCCGCTTCGATTCCCCCTCCTGCGCTGCTGCGGTCTTTCTCACTGTATTCGGCGATAAAAAAGTAGAGCTTCTCCGTCACCGAGCCCGGGCTCATAAAGGCTTCGAAGATTTTCTCTGGCTGCGCAATGTGAAAGCCCGTTTCCTCTTCGGCTTCTGCGATGATGCGCTGTTCCGGAGAAGCGTTATCCAACAGACCCGCAGCCGCTTCAATCAGGTAGCCCTGCTTATCATGCAGATAAACAGGCAGGCGAAACTGACGGGTTAGTACCACGGTCTTTTTATCGCGGTTGTAGAGCAAAATGGTGGCGCCATGGCCGCGATCGTACGCTTCGCGGCTTTGCGGTTGCCAGGAGCCATCCTGACGGCGTAGTTCGAAAGTGTATTTGTTAAGGGTGTACCAGTTATCGGACAGCAGATGGGCTTCGAGATTGCGAATAGGATCGTCCTGGGGTTGCATGTTTTTTCTCTCCGGCAGATGACTTCAAAAACGCTATCATGCATAATCGTGCAATATCAAGAAAATTCGTGAGAGACTAATCGATGCTTGCCAGCCAACGAAAACAGCAGATCCTCGCCATCCTCGCCGAGGAAAAACAGGTGCATTCCGGGGAATTAAGCCAGCGTTTCGGCCTTTCCGAGGACTCAATACGTCGGGATTTGCGCGAACTTGCTGCCGAAGGATTACTGCAACGCGTGCACGGCGGTGCCCTGCCCGTCTCGGCGGCTATTGCACCTCTGGAAACACGCAAAAACGTGCAAATCGGCAGTAAGCGGGCGATCGCCCAAAAAGCGGTGTCGCTGATCCAGCCGGGTCAGGTGGTTATCCTTGACGGTGGCACGACCACGCAAGAGCTGGTGCAACAGTTGCCGCGCGATCTGGCCTTTACTGCTGTCACTCATAGCCCGTCCATTGCGGTGGCACTCGTCGATTTCCCGGCGGTGGAGGTTATCCTGATTGGCGGCGTGCTGTTCAGGCATTCGGTGGTCACCATGGGGGCAGCGATGCTGGAAGCCATTGACCGAATTAACGCCGATCTCTTTTTTATGGGTGTCACCGGGGTGCACGCCAGCGCAGGGTTTACGACAGGAAACTACGAAGAAGCCTCCGTGAAGCGAGCGCTGGCAGCGCGTGCGGCAGAAACTGTGGTGATGGCCTCGCAGGAAAAACTGAACAGCGCCTCGGCTTTTGCGATAGGTGGCTTGCAGCTTGCCAGTACGCTGATCGTTGACACTCCACTGGAGCAGACACTGCTAAACGCCTGCGAGAAACAGCGAGTGACGGTGATTTAGGCGTTGAGCCCCTATCCCCGACGCGCTAGCATGGACCTTTGATTTCAGGGAGCGCGTATGGGTCTGTTTCAACGAATAAAATCTTTAGTACGCGCCTTGTCCGGAAAACGCTATCGCTGGCCCGGTCTGGACATCACGCTCGCCAGCGGGCAGCAGTTGCATCTGGTGGGCAGCATTCACATGGGCACTCGCGATATGTCGCCGCTGCCGCCCAGACTGACTGCCCTGATCCAACAGGCCGATGCGGTGATCGTCGAAGCCGACATTACCGGCACGGAAACCCCCTTCCGTGACCTGCCCCCCTGTCCACCGCTGAGCGAACGTTTATCGCCTTCGCGTTTCCAACAGCTGGAACAACTGACCGACGAACTGGGCCTCTCGCTCGCCCTGTTCGACAGCCAACCCTTGTGGCAAATCGCGATGGTGCTTCAGGCGACGCAGGCACAGAAATTGGGCCTGCGCCCTGATTACGGGATTGATTACCAGCTGCTGCATTGCGCGCGTGACGCTCACAGGAAGATCATCGAGCTGGAAGGGGCGCAAAGCCAGATTGACCTGTTGCGTAACTTGCCTGATCAGGGGCTGTCGCTGCTGGAAGACACACTGACGCACTGGCACACCAATGCCCGGCTGTTGCAGGTGATGATCGGCTGGTGGCTGGAGCAACCGCCAGGTGAAACCCCTTCGCTGCCAAATACCTTCAGCCATGAGTTGTATGACGTCTTAATGCATCAGCGTAACCTGGCGTGGCGGGATCGTCTGCTCTCCCTGCCACCGGGGCGCTACGTTGTGGCGGTGGGTGCCCTGCATTTGTACGGGGAAGGAAACCTGCCTGCAATGCTGAGTGCGGCGCGGAAATAAAAAAAATGGCCAATATTTCTATTGGCCCGTCAAAGAGGAATTTCATCATTATTATTATCCCGAAGTTTGCACTTCGGATCGTTCGATTGTCGCTCAAAGTAACCATCACTGCCAACACTATTGCGCAAGATAGTACTATTTTTTCGACAGCCGTCAGGCGTATCCTGAAGCCTGTTCACTCCGGTTGTAAGAAGGATGGTTATGACACCCGCCGTTAAGTTACTCGAAAAAAACAAGATCCCGTTTAAGGTTCACAGCTACGATCACGATCCGAATGAAACCAACTTTGGCGATGAAGTGGTGCGTAAACTGGGACTCAATGCCGATCAGGTTTACAAAACCCTGCTGGTGGCGGTTAACGGGGATATGAAACACCTGGCCGTAGCGGTAACGCCAGTGGCCACACAGCTTGATTTGAAGAAGGTCGCGAAAGCGCTGGGCGCCAAAAAAGTCGATATGGCTGACCCGATGATCGCCCAGCGAACCACCGGCTATCTGGTGGGGGGCATCAGCCCATTAGGGCAGAAAAAACGCCTGCCGACGCTTATCGATGCGCCTGCCCAAACATTTGAGACTATCTATGTGTCCGGCGGTAAACGCGGTCTGGATATTGAGCTGACGGCAGAGCATCTGGCAAAAATGCTGGATGCGACGTTTGCGGATATTGCGCGACGGGATTAAGAGTTGGGAGCTGCGTGTTCCCCCTCTCCCTAACCCTCTCCCTCAAGGGAGAGGGGATCAGAACCGTAGTCTCCCTCTCCCATGGGGAGAGGGCCGGGGAGAGGGGAAGCCACACTCTCCAGACTCAACTTACTGCCAGCTCACTTCCCCTTTCGGTTCGTAAGCATTCACATCCAACGGTGAGTTCTGCTCGATATACTGCTTCAGCACTTCCGCATCAATAAACCCGGTGTTCACATAACCCGGTTTGGTGTCGATGTGCGGGTAGCCGTCGCCGCCGGTGGCGTTAAAGCTCAGCGTCGCCATACGGTAGTTTTTCGCCGGGTCGACAGGCTCGCCTTTGATTTTCAACTCAGTGAGCTGACCGCCTTTCGCCACAAAACTGACGTTCGCGAACTGCGGGTAGGCTCCTGAATCCGGCTTCATCTGTGCCACGGCCGTCAGATATTCCGTCACTTCTTTGCCCGTCATATCCACGTAAACCACCACGTTGCCGAACGGCTGCACCTTGAGCACGTCTTTGTAGGTGATTTTGCCCGCTTCGATAGAATCACGAATGCCGCCGCCGCTCATCACGCCAAAATCAGCTGTGGTGCGCGCCATCTGTGCCGCGAGGATCAGGTGTCCCATGTTGGTTTGCACGAAACGTACTTTGCTGCGATCGCCTTCCAGGTGCCCATTCACTTCACCCACTTTCACGTCGAGCTGTGCTTTGCCTTTATTCTGGAACGGCGTCAGCAGCGACAGCATCTGTGGGTTCTCCGGGATTTGCGGGGTGTAAAGTACACGCTCACTTTGCCCGTTGTCCCAGGTCACTTTCTTCTTCAGATTCACTGGAATGAGCTGGTAATGCACCAGTTTCATCTCGCCGTTGCGGAATTCAAAATCCGCGCGGCCGACATACTTGCCCCATTCATGAGCCTGCACAATCCAGATACCGTTTTGCTTGTCCGGCGCGCAAGGTGTGCCTGGGACGTAATCGACCTGCTTTTTATTCTCGGAAGCCATGCAAACCGGATCTTGTGAGTGACCGCCCACAATCATGGTCAAAGCCCCCGCAGGCAGGCTGCGAGCCAGTTCCACATCGCCCGGCGCATTAGAGCCGTGATTACCGTTGTCATAGTGACCCATGTGGGTAGCCGCCAGAATGATGTCGGGCTTCTGCGTCTGCTGCAGTTCCTGAATCACCAGCTTCGCTTCGTCGGCAGGTTTACGGAATTCGATATCGGTAAAGTTTTCCGGGTTGCCAATTTTGGCGGTGTCATCGGTCGTTAATCCAATAACCGCAATTTTAAGCCCCTGACGATTAAACAGCTGCCACGGTTTGAAGAGACGCTCGCCAGTGCTTTTCTGGTAGATGTTGGCCGACAGGAACGGGAACTTGGCCCATTTTTCCTGCTGACGAATCACGCTGAGCGGGTTGTCGAACTCATGGTTGCCGACAGCCATCGCATCGTAGCCCACCAGGTTCATGCCGCGGAAATCAGGTTCCGCGTCCTGTAAATCGGATTCCGGCACGCCGGTATTGATGTCGCCACCAGAAAGCAGCAGCACGCTGCCGCCTTCCGACGCCACTTCTTTGCGAATGCCATCCACCAGCGTTTTCTGCGCAGCCAGGCCATATTCGCCGTACTCGCTACGCCAGAAATGCCCGTGGTGATCGTTGGTGTGCAGGATGGTAATTTTATACGTTTTATCCTGCTCATAAGCGTTGGCTTGCAGGCTACTCAACAGGCCCGCTGCCAGCATCGCCAGCACCACGCCACGTTTCAACAATGTCATGACTCTCTCCCTGAATAAATTTCAACTGCCGAAATTACAGTGAGTAACAAGCTTAGACAAATATGTTTTCAGAATTGAGACTTTCTTCAAACGCCTGAGCCAGTTATCTTAGTCTGATAATTATTACAGACCATAAAATCCCCAACGTCGCTAAACCCTAACTACAGTGAATTTTCTATGGCAATCAGTGAAACCAGTCCAACGCTGCCCGGCACGTCGTCGCCGCAGCAAAAAGCCAAAACCTCATTTCGCATTCTCGGTGCCATCAGTCTGTCTCACCTGCTGAATGACATGATCCAGTCGCTGATCCTGGCGATTTATCCGCTGCTGCAATCTGAGTTTTCCCTGACATTTGTGCAGATCGGGATGATCACCCTGACCTTCCAGCTCACCTCCTCGCTGCTTCAGCCGGTGGTAGGTTACTGGACGGACAAATACCCGATGCCGTGGTCACTGCCGATTGGCATGTGTTTCACCATGAGCGGCCTGATTTTGCTGGCGATGGCAGGCAGTTTCGAAGCCGTTGTGCTGGCGGCGGCGCTGGTCGGAACGGGCTCTTCGGTGTTCCACCCTGAATCCTCTCGTGTGGCGCGTATGGCTTCCGGTGGCCGTCATGGTCTGGCGCAATCGCTATTCCAGGTTGGCGGTAACTTCGGCAGTTCCTTAGGGCCGTTGCTGGCAGCGATGATCATCGCGCCTTATGGCAAAGGTAACGTGGCGTGGTTTGTACTGGCTGCCCTGCTCGCCATCGTGGTGCTGGCACAAATCAGCCGTTGGTATGCTGCTCAGCACCGAATGAACAAAGGCAAACCCAAAGCGGCGATAGTCAATCCGCTGCCACGTAACAAAGTCATTCTGGCGGTAAGCATCCTGTTAATGCTGATCTTCTCGAAATACTTCTATATGGCGAGCATAAGCAGCTATTACACCTTTTATCTGATGCATAAGTTTGGGTTATCGGTACAAAATGCGCAGATTCACTTGTTCGCCTTCCTGTTTGCAGTAGCCGCTGGCACCGTAATTGGTGGGCCTGTGGGCGATAAGATTGGCCGTAAATATGTTATTTGGGGCTCTATCCTTGGCGTTGCGCCTTTCACCCTCGTTTTACCGTACGCATCGCTTGAATGGACAGGGATTCTGACGGTGATTATTGGATTTATCCTCGCCTCCGCGTTTTCCGCCATTTTAGTGTACGCCCAGGAGCTGTTACCGGGCCGAATCGGCATGGTTTCTGGCCTTTTCTTCGGTTTCGCTTTTGGCATGGGTGGCCTGGGAGCTGCGGTACTTGGGGTGGTTGCCGACCACACCAGCATTGAAGAAGTCTATAAAATCTGTGCCTTCCTGCCTTTACTGGGCATGTTGACCATATTCCTGCCTGATAATCGTCATAAAGCCTGATTTTCCGCCCGTCAGAGTGAAACTCTGGCGGGCATTCCCCTGCATTCTGTCCGCTTTATTGGCGTAATTACCCTTTCATTTTTCGATCTGTGCGGTTTTCCCGCCTAATTCCGTTTTTCCTCAAAATTCAACAATTATTCATAAACAGGATGATTGAAATTGTCATAAACTATTACTCGGATTTCTGGTTCGTCGAGCCAGAAAGGGGACCCTGCAGCAACGAAAGGAGACGGAATGCATCACGCAACACCGCTAATCACCACCATTGTCGGCGGGCTGGTACTCGCTTTTATCTTTGGCATGATCGCCAACAAACTCCGTATTTCGCCTCTGGTGGGCTATTTGCTGGCGGGTGTGCTTTCAGGTCCTTTTACTCCAGGCTTCGTTGCCGATACCAAACTTGCCCCTGAACTGGCTGAACTGGGCGTCATCCTGCTGATGTTCGGCGTGGGCCTGCATTTCTCTCTGAAGGATTTGATGGCGGTAAAGGCCATCGCCATTCCCGGCGCGATTGCCCAGATTCTGGTCGCAACGCTGCTGGGTATGGCGCTTTCGTCCATGCTGGGCTGGTCGCTGATGACCGGCGTAGTGTTCGGGTTGTGTCTTTCGACCGCCAGTACCGTGGTGCTGTTACGTGCGCTTGAAGAGCGGCAACTGATAGACAGCCAGCGAGGGCAAATCGCCATCGGCTGGTTGATAGTGGAAGACCTGGTGATGGTGCTGACGCTGGTGCTGCTGCCAGCGATCGCCGGAATGATGGAACAAGGCGACGTCGGGCTGGCTACGCTGGCGCTGGACATGAGCCTGACCATCGGCAAAGTCGTGGCTTTTATCGCCGTGATGCTGCTGGTTGGCCGTCGCCTGGTGCCGTGGATCCTGGCTCGCAGCGCTGCCACCGGTTCACGTGAACTGTTTACCCTTTCTGTTTTAGCGCTGGCGCTGGGCATCGCGTTTGGCGCAGTCGAACTGTTTGATGTTTCCTTCGCTCTCGGCGCGTTCTTCGCCGGAATGGTGCTGAACGAATCCGAACTCAGCCACCGAGCGGCGCACGACACGCTGCCCCTGCGTGATGCATTTGCGGTGCTGTTCTTTGTCTCCGTCGGCATGTTGTTCGACCCGATGGTGCTGATTGAGCAGCCTCTGGCGGTGCTGGGGACGCTGGCGATTATTATCTTCGGTAAGTCTGTCGCCGCGTTCATTCTGGTGCGTCTGTTCGGACACTCGCAGCGTACCGCGCTGACTATCGCTGCGAGCCTCGCACAAATTGGGGAATTTGCGTTTATCCTCGCCGGGCTTGGTATGGCGCTGAACCTGCTGCCACAAGCCGGGCAGAATCTGGTGCTGGCCGGGGCCATTCTGTCGATTATGCTCAATCCGGTGCTGTTCGCGGTGCTGGAAAAATACCTCGATAAAACCGAAACCCTCGAAGAGCAAACCTTCGAAGAAGCAATTGAAGACGAGAAACAAATCCCGGTGGATATCTGCAACCATGCGCTGCTGGTCGGTTTTGGCCGCGTCGGCAGCCTGCTCGGTGAGAAACTGCTGGCCCAGGGCATTCCATTAGTGGTGATTGAAACCTCGCGCACCCGCGTGGATGAGTTGCGGGAACGCGGTATTCGTGCGGTGCTGGGCAATGCGGCCAGTGAAGAAATCATGAATCTGGCGCATCTGGATTGCGCACGCTGGCTGCTGCTGACGATTCCAAACGGTTACGAGGCCGGAGAAATTGTCGCCTCAGCCAGAGAGAAATGCCCGAATATCGAGATTATCGCCCGCGCACATTATGACGACGAGGTGGAATACATTACCGAACGAGGTGCGAATCAGGTGGTGATGGGCGAGCGAGAGATTGCAAACACGATGCTGACGCTGCTGGAGAAACCGCCGGTTGGAGAAGCGGTGACGGGGTAAGTTTTGTGCGGCCTGATGCCTTCTCCCCCAGCCCCTCTCCCACAGGGCGAGGGGGGTTTTTCGTTCCCTCTCCTTTGGGGAGAAAGTCAGGGCGAGGGGCGTTTTTCGTTCCCTCTCCTTTGGGGAGAGGGTTAGGGAGAGGGGGAAAACGCGACACCTAATCCAACATTGCCTGCTGGCGCTTCGCTTAGCAGGCCTACAAAAGCCCGCATCCCCGGCAAGCACAACGCCGCCGTGAGAAATTCAACGATCCCAGTAAGACTCTTCCAGGCTGTCTTCCCGTTCTGGCAGGCCGCGCGTCAGGCGTGGGGAGTGCTGGTTCAACACCTGATAGCTCACGCGATTCGCATACTTACACACCTGCGCCAGTGATGAATAGGTCAGCCAGGTGAACTCGTGTTTGCTGGAGTTCGGCACATTGCTGCGGTGGTAGTTATTGGCGGTAATGTCGTGCAGCAGCGCCGCCAGAGCGCCATCGCCCGCGCCATTGGTGTTCATTATCTTCTCCGGGCCGCCCATATAGGGCGCGATATGGGAGTAGATACGCAGCGGCTGTTTGCAGTCTTTGTGACGCATGGCGCGGCTGAACTCGTACTGGTTGAATTCGGCAATCGCGCCCGGCAACAACGGATGCTGCGTGACGCGTTTTTTCTCATCTTCGGTGAAGCCCGCCATATACAGACCCACAGGCCCGGCGGTGCAGAGCACCAGATCAACCCAATCCAGCGCTTTGTCGGAGGCCAGCAGCGGATCGGCAATGCCGGTCAGCGCTTCGGCTTCTTCTTCGTTCATCGCCAGAATCGAGACGTTCTCTTTGAGGAAGTCCTGCCACCAGGCGGGATTGTCCGCGATAACGTATTTAGTCCCGAGCGTCAGCACCACCGGCACATTATGCTTTTTGGCGTATTCCACCGCTTTCATCGTGGCATCACGCATCGGCTCACCCGGCTTGCAGCGCACCAGATAGGAGGTCAGCACTAAGGCTGAGGCTCCGGCAATCACTTCTTCAGGAATGCTTTCGGCGCGCAGTTGATTCATGTGGCCCGGGCTGATGGCGAATGTGCGCTCGCCGTTGTCGCTGATAAGCGTGAAGCAGCGGCCAATCGGCCCGTTAACACCTTGCAGGTAGTTCAGGTCAGTGCGGCTGGAGGTGTTACACAGATAACGATAGGCATAGCCACCGATTTCAATATTGCTGCACATCACGCCGAGCAGCACCGAACGGTCGTCGGCCAGCACGGAATAGTTGTGCATGGTGTTGCCGATGGTCCCGCCCGCGAACTGATGGGTAATCAGGTTTTCGCGCACCAGTTCCTGATAAAGCGCCTCCGCGACATCATCCTCAATCACCAGAGAGTGCCCGCTGCTCAGGCCGTAACGCGCCACAAAGGTGTCGTCAACTTTAGCTTCGATATCCACCAGCGTCTGATCGATCCCCACCACCCAGGAGGCGCTGGTCTCATTGACAGGCTGAATTTGTTGCAGAAGTGGATCGCGAGCGTTGACGGGGAAATAGTGCTTGGATTTGCGTTTACCGGGAAATTTCATGAGTTGCGGTCAGGTAGCTGTGAACAAGCGAAGAATACTAGCATATTCCCCGCCTGTTCGCTGCCCTGCGCACTCAGCGGTAAGGGGCGGTCAGGTTGACCATCATCTCGATGTGCTGCGGCTGAGCGTTCAGCGCCGGGATGTATTCGTACTTCTCCCCGCCCGCTTCGAGGAACACCTCTTTGTTCTGCACCGCAATTTCTTCAAGCGTTTCCAGGCAATCTGCGGCAAAGCCCGGGCACATTACCTGAATGTGTTTCATGCCCTTCTCGCCCAGCATTTTCAGCGTTTCGTCGGTGTACGGCGTCAGCCACGGCTCGCGGCCAAAGCGTGACTGGAACGTCATCATCACTTTATCGTGCGAAATACCCAACGCGGACACCAGTTCACGCGTAGTATCGCGGCAGCGCTGAGGATAATCATCACCTTCGTCAGCGTAACGCTGTGGAATGCCATGATAGGAAAGCAGCAGCAAATCCGGTTCGCCATGTTCAGCAAAAGAAGCTCGTGCGCTGTCCGCGAGTGCCTGGATGTAGTCGCTGTCGTCGGCATAATCACGGATAAACGAAACGCCCGGAATATGGCGTTTAGGGGCGAGAATGCGAGCCAGTTCATCCCAAACGGCGGCTACCGTTGAACAGGAGTACTGAGGATATAGCGGCAGCACGACAATGTGTTCCACGTCTTGCGCCAACAATTCTTCCACCGCACTTTCCAGTGAAGGCGAGCCATAGCTCATGCCCAACACCACGGGCGTGCCCGGCAGACGCTTCGCCAGCGCCTGTTGTTGCTGGCGGCTATAAACCAGCAGCGGAGAGCCTTCATCCATCCAGACAGATTGATAGAGTTTTGCCACTCGTGGCGAGCGAATCGGCAATATCACTCCACGCAACAACGGCCACCACAGTAAGCGGGGCGTGTCCACGACGCGTTTATCGCTCAGAAACTGGCGCAGATAGCGGTTTACCGCTGCGGGAGTGGGTGCATCGGGCGTGCCGAGGTTTGCTAACAGAATGCCGGTTTTCGTCTGACGCATTACCGCCTCTTAACTGTTTAAATGGCTGATAATTGTAACGGAAAAGAGAGAAAGAAGAACTAATTGCTGCGAAAGGTGAGCGGGGGCGAGAGCAGGCCTACAAAAGAGGCCTGTGGAAAACCGTAGGCCGGGTAAGCTTGCGCCACCCGGCACTTGCCACGGAATTAACCGAGGATTTTAGCCAGTTCAGCACGAACGTCAGCCACGGCTTGAGTGCCGTCAACTTTGGCATACTTCGTATTGCCAGCCTGTGCTTCTTTGGAGTAGTAGCCGATCAGCGGCGCGGTCATCTGATGGTATTCCACCAGGCGCTTACGCACGGTTTCTTCCTGATCGTCTTTACGGGTGGTCAGCTCTTCGCCAGTCACATCATCTTTACCTTCAACCTTAGGCGGGTTGAATTTGATGTGATAAACACGGCCAGAAGCCGCGTGTACGCGACGACCCACGATACGATCCACGATCAGTTCGTCCGGTACGTCGAACTCCAGCACGTAATCCACTTTGATGCCCGCTTCTTTCATGGCATCAGCCTGTGGAATAGTGCGTGGGAAGCCGTCCAGCAGGAAACCGTTACGGCAGTCTTCCTGCGCAATGCGCTCTTTCACCAGGGCGATAACCAGCTCATCGGTCACCAGCTTGCCAGCGTCCATGATGTCTTTCGCCTGTTTGCCCAGCTCGGAGCCAGATTTGACTGCAGCACGCAGCATGTCACCGGTGGAGATTTGCGGAATACCGTACTTCTCCATAATGAACTGCGCCTGAGTTCCTTTACCCGCGCCCGGAGCGCCAAGCAGAATAATACGCATCGCGAAAATCCCCTCAAATGTTGGTTCAATTTTTCAAAAGCGCTAAACGATACCACCAGACGGCGGCTCGCTCAAGGAAGGCGGGACGGCTGAAACGGTTAATGGGGGGAATAATTTTGGCGGCGGAGTGGTTGCTCCCCCCTCTCCCCTGCCCTCTCCCTCAGGGAGAGGGAGAAACCAGGTCCCCTCACTCCGGCACTCTCCCAAGGGCGAGGGAGAAACCAAGTCTCCTCACTCCGGCACTCTCCCAAGGGCGAGGGAGAAACCAGGTCCCCTCTCCCTTGGGAGAGGGTTAGGGAGAGGGGGTTAACTCAGGAGACTAAAAGCTGGTTCATACGCTTGATAAACAAGTTCGGATCTTCCAGCGTGCCACGCTCTGCCAGCAGCGCCTGATCCAGCAGCAGCTCAACCCATTCGCCGAATTGCGTTTCGTCCTGCACATCCGCCGCACGTTTCACCAGTGCGTGATCCGGGTTCAGCTCAAAGATGTACTTCACTTCCGGCACGCTCTGGCCCGCAGCGGCGAACAGTTTCGCCATCTGGGTGCTCATTTCGTCCGCTTCGGTGGTCACGATGGCTGGCGTATCGGTCAGACGGTGCGTCAGACGGACTTCTTTCACACGCTCACCCAGCAGGGTTTTCACGCGCTCGATAAATGGCGTCAGCGCTTTTTCTGCTTCTTTGGTGGACTCGTCCACTTCATCCGCCAGCTTATCCAGCGACTCATCCGCTTTCGCGACGGACTGGAATTGCTTGCCGTCGAACTCGGTGAGGTAGCTCATCATCCACTCATCGATGCGGTCAGAAAGCAGCAGCACTTCGATGCCTTTCTTGCGCAGCAATTCCAGATGCGGGCTGCTCTTCGCAGCGGCATAGCTGTCGGCGGTGATGTAGTAAATCTTCTCCTGCCCTTCTTTCATGCGAGACACGTACTCTTCCAGAGAGACAGTCTGCGCCGAAGAATCGGTATGGGTAGAAGCAAAACGCAGCAGTTTGGCGATAGCCTGCTGGTTAGCGCTGTCTTCTGCCGGGCCCTCTTTCAGCACCAGGCCGAACTGTTTCCAGAAGGTCTGGTATTTTTCCGCGTCGTCTTTCGCCAGTTTTTCCAGCATTTGCAGCGCACGTTTGCTCAGCGCGTTACGCAGATTGCGGGTCACGCTGCTGTCCTGCAGGATTTCACGGGAAACGTTCAGCGGCAGATCGTTGGAATCTATCAGACCACGCACAAAACGCAGGTAGTTCGGCATGAACTGCTCCGCTTCATCCATGATGAACACGCGCTGCACGTACAGTTTCAGGCCATGTTTATGGTCACGGTTCCACATGTCCCACGGGGCCTGCGCCGGGATATAAAGCAGGCTGGTGTATTCCTGCTTACCTTCCACGCGGTTGTGGCTCCACGCCAGCGGGTCGGTGAAGTCGTGGGCAATGTGCTTGTAGAACTCGTTGTACTCTTCGTCTTTGATTTCCGCTTTGTTGCGGGTCCACAGCGCCTGCGCCTTGTTGATTTTCTCCCAGGAGACGACCGTTTCACCGTCTTTTTCTTCCTGAGTTTCAATCTCTACCGGCAGCGCGATGTGGTCGGAGTATTTGCTGATGATTGAACGTACACGCCAGTCGTTGAGGAAGTCATCTTCGCCTTCACGCAGGTGCAGAGTGATTTCGGTCCCGCGGTCGGCTTTGGTGATGTCCGCGACGGTGTATTCGCCTTCACCGTGAGATTCCCAGAACACGCCGTTCTCTGCGCTGTCGCCCGCCGCACGGGTACGTACGGTGACTTTGTCGGCCACGATAAACGCAGAATAGAAGCCCACACCAAACTGGCCAATCAGTTGGCTGTCTTTCGCCTGATCAGAGCCCATGGACTGCAGGAAGGCTTTGGTGCCGGATTTGGCGATAGTACCGAGATGATCGATAACGTCATCGCGGTTCATCCCAATGCCGTTATCGGCGATGGTCAGCGTGCGGTTTTCTTTGTCGAAAGAGACTCGTACGCGCAGGTCGCCGTCGCCTTCATAGAGGCTGGCGTCAGACAGTGCGCGGAAGCGCAGCTTATCCGCCGCATCGGAGGCGTTGGAAATCAGCTCACGCAGGAAAATTTCTTTATTCGAATAGAGAGAATGGATCATCAGGTGCAGAAGCTGTTTCACTTCTGACTGGAAACCACGGGTTTCTTGTCCTTTCATGGGGAAAATTCCTCAATGCCAATGTTTACAGAGTAAAAAAGCGTTGAGGGGGATATGAGGCTGGGCGGGGAGTATTTCAAGCGGAGGCGAGAAGAAGTGCCTCCGTTTGTTCAGAATTTAATCTTGTGACGACCGGCAAGGGAGTGAGACAAGGTGGTGCCGTCTACCATTTCCAGCTCACCGCCCACCGGCACGCCGTGCGCGATGCGGCTGGCTTCAACGCCATACTGACCGCACAGCTCGGCGATGTAGTTCGCCGTCGCTTCACCTTCTACCGTAGGGTTAGTGGCGAGGATGACTTCTTTCATTTGTTCGCTGCTTAAGCGCTGCTCCAGCCTGTCGAGGCCAATATCGTCCGGCCCAATGCCGTCGAGTGGAGACAAGTGCCCCATCAGCACAAAGTAGCGGCCAGAAAACTGCCCTGTTTGCTCGATGGCATAGATGTCCGCCGGGCTCTCTACCACACAAATCTGTCCATTTTCCTGACGACGCGGGTTCGAACAGATATTGCAAACATCCTGCTCGGTAAACGTCCTACAATCGGCACAGTGACCAATCTCTGACATGGCACGGGTTAACGCCTGCGCCAGACGCATGCCTCCGCTGCGATCGCGTTGTAACAGAGTGAATGCCATACGCTGCGCGGATTTCGGGCCAACGCCCGGCAGGCAACGTAACGCTTCCATGAGGGTGGTAAGTAAAGGACTGGTTTGCATCGCTCAGACTTCTGAAAAAAGAGTGGGCCATAGCCTAACATTAGCCCCGGCGACGGGCATAGAAAAAGATCCCTCTGCCAGAGCCACACCCTACGAATTCAGGTGACCGTCCAGTTCTGTCGGGTACGGCTGCGACGTATTGCAGATTATCGCAGCCGTCCACGTTTACGCCACCGACTGGCCAAATCGCCCCTGGTTGAAATCGTCAATGGCCTGGTTTATTTCTTCACGAGTGTTCATGACGAACGGCCCGTAACCCTCAATGGGCTCATTCAGCGGTTCGCCGCTGAGTACCAGCACCACGGCGTCGTTGTTGGCTTCAAGCGCGACGCTCTCACCTTTGGCATCCAGCACCACCAGTTGCGCTTCCCGCACAACTTCTTCGTCATTCACCATGACAGTGCCTTTGAGCACCACCAGCGCAGTATTCCAGCCATCCTGAAGGTGCAGCTGCGTCACGCCCTGCGCGTTCAGGCGCAAATCGAGAATTTGCATTGGCGAAAAGGTTCTGGCTGGGCCTTTGTGACCGTCCAGCTCGCCTGCAATCACTCGCGCCAGGCCTGCGTTGTCAGGTAGTGTCACCTGTGGAATATCCGCATCCGTGATCGGCTGATACGCAGGCGGCGTGTTTTTCGCCTTCGCCGGAAGGTTCACCCAGAGCTGCACCATTTCCAGCGTGCCGCCTTTTTCACTGAACGCGGGAGAGTGAAACTCTTCATGCAGAATTCCGCTGCCCGCCGTCATCCATTGCACGTCGCCCGGCCCGATAACACCGCCGCCTCCGCTGGAGTCACGATGTGCGACTTCGCCTTTGTAGACGATGGTGACAGTTTCAAATCCACGGTGAGGATGCACATCCACGCCGCGCTGGCCTTTGTTGCTCGCTTTGAATTCTGCGGGTCCGGCGTAGTCCAGCAGCAAAAACGGGCTGAGCTGCTGGGCGAATTTTGCGTAAGAAAACAGGGAACGCACCGGGAACCCGTCACCCACCCAATGAGATTTTGGGGCTGAGTAAACGCCAAGAATCGATTTCATGTTTCTCTCCTGTGCAATGTGATGCGATGGGGTAAAGCTTATCGGCAAGACAGTGATTGCGGTAGACTGCAAAAATGAACGCAGTGTTCCATTAACAGGACAAAGGCCATGCAGGATCTCAACGATTTGTGGTATTTCGCGCAGGTGGTGGAACAAGGAGGGTTTTCCCCGGCTAGCCGGGCGATTGGGATACCGAAATCTCGCCTCAGCCGCCGCATTGCGTTGCTGGAAGAGCGGCTGGGAACGCGTTTGTTACAGCACTCGACGCGGAGCTTTACGGTCACGGACGCCGGGCAGCTGTTCTATCGCCATTGCAAAGCGATGATCATCGAAGCGGAAGCCGCGCAGGAGGCGATGGAAACCCTGCACGCTGAGCCCTGCGGGTTGATTCGCCTGACCTGCCCTGTTGCTCTGTTACACGTCCATATTGGTGAGATGCTGGCGCAGTTCATGCTCAAGTACCCGCAGGTGACGGTGCAGCTTGAAGAAACCAACCGCCGCGTCGACGTTGTGAACGAAAACATCGATCTGGCGATCCGCGTGCGTCCTCTGCCACTGGAAGACAGTGACCTGGTGATGCGTAAATTGGCGACACGGAATATGTGCCTGGTGGCCAGTCCAGATTTGGTCTCCCAATTTGGCCTGCCCGCTTCCCCAGCCGATTTACAGCACTGGCCAAGTCTGGCGCGGGCTCGCGCTCAAAATCACTATCGTTGGTTTTTGATTGGGCCTGAACAGCAGACGGCAGCAATTCATCATCAGCCGCGCTTTATCACCACCGATATGATTGCCCTGAGAACCGCCGCCGTCGCGGGCGTTGGTGTGGTTCAGTTGCCGTTATTGATGCTGGATGAACAGCTTAAAGAGGGGAAACTGGTGCAACTATTGCCGGAGTGGCGGGCAAAGCAGGAAATCATTCATATCGTCTATCCCTCACGACGCGGCCAATTGCCGGCGGTTCGGGCGTTGATTGATTTTCTGGCTGAGCGTTATGAGGCGTTAGTGGAGAACTAAAACAAAAAGGGCGACATCGCTGTCGCCCTTTGACCGTTATCAGAACGGCATCTTAAAGCCTGGTGGCAGCTGCATCCCGGAGGAGACAGACGCCATTTTCTCTTTCTGGGTTTCTTCAATACGGCGAGCCGCATCGTTGAACGCCGCAGCGACCAGGTCTTCCAGCATCTCTTTGTCGTCTTCCATCAGGCTTGGGTCAATCTCAACGCGGCGGCAGTTGTGCGCCCCATTGATGGTGACTTTTACCAGGCCCGCGCCAGACTCACCGGTCACTTCCAGTTGAGCGATCTCTTCCTGGGCTTTTTGCATTTTTTCTTGCATCTGCTGGGCCTGTTTCATCAGGTTACCCAGACCGCCTTTTCCACCAAACATAGGCTTATCTCTCAGTCAGTCATGTTAAAGGTTCAACCGCAAGCCGGGCTTACAGTCAAATGGGTCGTATACTTTCTTCATCCAAATCCGCATCAAAGAAACGGCGCAGGGTCTGGATGTTGTTATCTGCCACAATCGCCTCACGCGCCTGCGCGAGCTTCTCTTCATAAATGGCCTGACGCCACTCCAGCGGCGTACGTACCGCCGGATTATCATCTTCCACGATGGTCAGTTCAACCGGAGAACCGCTTAATTCGCTCAACGCTTCGGTCAGCGTCTTGAGCGCTCCGGCATTGTTCAGGTGCCTTTGCGAGGGACGCAGATGCAGGCAAATTGCCGCGCCGTTCTGCTCTTTCCACGCATTTAACGCCACCTGCTCTACCAGTTTAGGCAATTTCATCTGGCTGACTTCAGCCGCCCAACTGTCACGCTCAACGGCTTCAACCGCCAGCTTAGCCGCCAGCTCTGGCGTTTTCTCATGCTCCAGCGCTTTCTTCAGCGCTTTCGGCGTGGCGACCTCTTCCTTCACCTCTTCCGTGATGGTGGTTGCTTTCCAGCGGTAGGCTTCTTTTTTCTGCGGACGCTGAGCTTCAAGCGCAGACGCTGCCGGGCGCGCCTGCACGCGTTCCGTCACCGAGGCCAGTCTCTCGAGCGCAGCACTGTTCACCGGCCGCGCGCGGGATGCGGGGGCCGGTTCATTCTTTTTTGCTTTGGGTGCTCCCTGAGCGCGTTGCAGCTGATTGCGGGCCGCCAGCACCTGGCTGGTGGAATCCGGCAATGCTTCGTTCTGATACGCGGGCGCAGCCGGTGCCTGTTGTTGCGGCACTTGCGTTGGGTGCATCACCGCCGTCGGGGCGACGGGGGCGAACGATTGAGGCTGCACCTCTGGCTCCGGCAGCGGCTTGCGAGGATGGAACGCCAGCGCGCGCAGCAGCGTCATTTCAATGCCCATCCGGCGATCTGGCGCGTAAGGCAGTTCTTTGCGGCCAATCAGCAACGTCTGGTAGTAAAGCTGAATATCAGCAGGCGGCACAGTGCGAGCCAGTTCGCGCATGCGGTGCTCGACAATCGCCATGTCGCTGCCGAGGGCAGAAGGCGAAAGCTGCACCATCGCAATGCGGTGCAGCAAACTTTGCATCTCGACCAGCAGGGCTTCCCATTCGATACCACGGGCAGCCGCTTCGTGGATCAGCGTCATCACCTGCTCGCCGTTGGCGGCCACCAGCGCTTCAATCAGCGACAGCGCCTGATCGTCATCCAGCGTGCCCAGCATGGTGCTGACACTGGCGGCGCTCAGTTGGCCGTCACCGCTGGCAATCGCCTGATCGGTGAGGCTCAAAGCATCACGCAAGCTGCCATCCGCCGCGCGAGCGATAAGCTGAAGCGCACGCGGCTCTGAGGAAATCTTCTCTTCCGCCAGAATACGTTCGAGTTGATCGCGAATCTGATCGACATCGAGCGCTTTGAGGTGAAATTGCAGGCAGCGCGACAGAATAGTCACCGGCAGCTTTTGCGGATCGGTGGTCGCCAGCAGGAACTTCACGTGTGAAGGCGGCTCTTCCAGCGTTTTCAACAGCGCGTTGAAGCTGTGACGCGAGAGCATGTGCACTTCATCGATCAGGTAGACCTTGAAGCGGCCACGCGCGGGCGCGTACTGAACGTTGTCCAGCAGGTCACGGGTATCTTCAACTTTGGTGCGCGAAGCGGCGTCGATCTCAATCAGATCGACAAAACGACCCTGCTCGATTTCACGGCAGTTGTCGCAAACGCCACAAGGGGTGGCGGTGATGCCGCTTTCACAGTTCAGCCCCTTTGCCAGCAAACGGGCAATGGAGGTTTTACCGACGCCGCGCGTGCCGGAAAACAGATACGCATGATGAAGTCGACCGGACGTCAGGCCGTTCGCCAGTGCGGTCAGCACATGTTCCTGACCGACGACGTCAGCAAAGGTTTGTGGTCGCCATTTTCGGGCTAAGACCTGATAACTCATTGGCAGGCTCTGAAACGCTGGAAGGTGGAATACAGGAGGGTAATGCTATCACAGCCTCGCCTTTTGAGCGAGGCTGTGGAGGTGCGGATCAATGACCCGGGAACGGGACCAGGCTATAGCAATTGATGCCCTGGTTTTCCAGGCGCTGCTCACCACCCAGATCGAACAGATTGATGATGAACGCTGCGTCGGTGACTTCACCGCCCAGACGACGAATCAGCTTCACGGTTGCTTCGATGGTGCCGCCGGTTGCCAGCAGATCATCCACCACCAGCACTTTGTCGCCTGGTTTGATGGCATCAACGTGGATTTCCAGCTGATCGGTGCCGTATTCCAGCTCGTAGCTCTCCGCGATGGTTTCGCGTGGCAGTTTGCGCGGTTTGCGCACCGGCACAAAACCTACTTCCAGCGCCAGCGCAACCGGAGCACCAAACAGGAAACCACGTGCCTCAGTTCCCACCACTTTGGTGATCCCGGCGTTTTTAAAACGCTCCGTCAGCAGTTCAATGCTGAGCGCATAGGCTTTCGGGTCTTCCAGTAAGCTGGTGACATCACGGAAAAGGATGCCTGGCTTCGGATAATCCTGGATGCTTTTGATGCTGTTTTTCAGAAATTCAAGCTGCTGTGCAGTTGCGGTCATAGGTGTATGCCTGATTAAAACGGTGTAACTCACAAGGCGCATTTTACTTAAGTTCAAAGTTACATTTGATTAACTTTTAACCCGTTGCACCCGTGCTCGAAAACGCCAGAATGTACTGGCAGTCATCGATAAATGCAATAACCATTGCGACCATTATTCTTTTTGTTGTTTTGCATCAACCACGGGAATTCGCCACATGAAAATCAGCAGGCAGGCGAGGATCACTAACAGCAGAATGCGCACCCACAGGATCTTCACCATCCACAGGGAAAAGGCGAAAGTGATAAGAATCATCGCGATGGCGCGCGGCTTCGCCCCCGGCGGCATCGCCTTATGCTGCTGCCAGTGGCGCAAATAACCGCCAAACCAGGAGCGATAAAGCAGCCAGGCATGAAAACGTGGCGACGACCGGGCAAAGCACCAGGCCGCCAGCAGGATGAAGGGCGTCGTCGGCAACAGCGGCAAAAACACACCCAACGTGCCTAACACTACCGCCAGCCAGCCAATGATGTTTAGAATAGTCCGTTTCATCGTGATAAGGGTTATCAAACCGAACGGCAAATGTAGCACAGGCATGCGTGAAATCGCTGGAGAAAGAGATGAGAACTGACCTGTTACTGCAATCGCTGGAGACCCAACTTTCAAGGCTGGAAGCCGACGTTGCGCCAGTGGCCTTTCATGCCACGTTCGGCGCACGTTTTGACAGACAGCTATTTCGCACCCGCAGCTCACTTTTACAAGCCTGTGTGGAAGAAGCGCGAGGCAATCTGCAAGCGTTGCGCCATGCCGTCGAACAACAGCAATTCGAACAAGTCCAGTGGCTGGCGGAACATCTGGTCTCCCAACTGGAAGCCATCGCCCGCGAAAGCGCCGCCTGGCAGCTACGCGGCTGGGATAATGGCTCCCCCGCATTAACACGATGGCAGAGAAAACGCCTGCAACATCAGGATTACGAGCGTCGGCTGTCAGAGATGACACAGCAGCGCCGAGAGTTGCTGGCGCAAGCCACAACGCTTGAAGAACAGCAACGGCTCGCGCGAGAAGTGGACGTGTTTAGCACAAGACTCAAACGCTGCCGCGATGCGCTGCAAAACATAGAAAACGTACTGGCGCGAATGACGCGCTAGCAGGAGGAAGGATGTCGCTGGAAAATGCCCCGGATGATGTGAAGCTGGCTGTGGATTTAATTATGCTGCTGGAAGAGCACGCGCTGGCCCCGGAAACGGTGCTGAGTGCTTTGGAAATGGTGAAGCGGGATTTTGAGCGTAAGTTGCAGGGAGATTCACCCTCTCCCCTGCCCTCTCCCTGAGGGCTGAGGGATCCCCAGTAATATGGTCATTCGCCTGTGACCATATTACTGTACTCTTTCCCTAATAATTTCAGTGCATTAACTATATTCATTC
>NZ_JBJDNI010000040.1:0-29225 GCF_044900545.1 Scandinavium sp. NPDC088450
CCACCCAATCGCGATGGATGACGGTCTGCGTTTCGCAATCCGTGAAGGCGGCCGTACCGTTGGCGCGGGCGTTGTTGCTAAAGTTATCAGCTAATCACTGATAACATTTGACGCAATGCGCAATAAAAGGGCATCATTTGATGCCCTTTTTGCACGCTTTCGAACCAGAACCTGGCTCATCAGTGATTTTTTTTGTCATAATCATTGCTGAGACAGGCTCTGAAGAGGGCGTTAAGTCCGAAACGCAACAGAGCATTTCGGTTTTGGTTGCCTCGCACTCTCGCGGGGCAAAGATGTTTGTCGAATTCTTGTGACAGGTTGGTTTATGAGTGCGAATACCGAAGCTCAAGGGAGCGGGCGCGGCCTGGAAGCGATGAAGTGGGTGGTCGTTGCAGTTCTGCTGATCGTAGCCATTGTGGGCAACTACCTCTATCGTGACATTACGTTGCCGCTGCGTGCGCTTGCCGTGGTGATTCTGATTGCTGCAGCGGGCGGTGTCGCGCTGTTGACGACAAAAGGCAAAGCGACCGTCGCGTTTGCACGTGAAGCACGTACTGAAGTTCGTAAGGTCATTTGGCCTACGCGTCAGGAAACGCTGCACACCACGCTGATTGTGGCCGCGGTTACTGCTGTAATGTCACTGATCCTGTGGGGACTGGATGGTATTCTGGTTCGCCTGGTCTCCTTTATCACTGGCCTGAGGTTCTGAGATGTCTGAAGCTCCTAAAAAGCGCTGGTACGTCGTTCAGGCGTTTTCCGGTTTTGAAGGCCGCGTAGCCACTTCGCTGCGTGAGCATATCAAATTACACAATATGGAAGAGTTGTTTGGTGAAGTTATGGTTCCAACCGAAGAAGTGGTTGAGATCCGTGGCGGCCAGCGTCGCAAGAGCGAGCGCAAATTCTTCCCAGGTTACGTGCTTGTGCAGATGGTAATGAATGACGCCAGCTGGCACTTAGTGCGTAGCGTACCGCGCGTAATGGGCTTCATCGGTGGTACTTCCGATCGTCCGGCGCCGATCAGCGATAAAGAAGTTGATGCGATCATGAACCGCCTGCAGCAGGTGGGTGATAAGCCGCGTCCGAAAACGCTGTTCGAGCCAGGTGAAATGGTTCGTGTTAATGACGGTCCATTTGCTGACTTCAATGGCGTGGTCGAAGAAGTCGACTACGAGAAGTCCCGCCTGAAAGTTTCTGTTTCTATCTTCGGTCGTGCAACACCGGTAGAACTGGACTTTGCGCAGGTTGAAAAAGCTTAAATAAGCAGCGATCAAACGTTGCACAAGGCGCGAGATTGGAATACAATTTCGCGCCTTTTGTATTTATGGGCCTTGTGCACATAAATCACGTATTAATCACGGGGAGCCTTTTTGAGGCGTTATCACCCAATAGAGGAAATTGAGAATGGCTAAGAAAGTCCAAGCCTACGTCAAGCTGCAGGTTGCAGCTGGTATGGCGAACCCAAGTCCACCGGTTGGTCCAGCACTGGGTCAGCAGGGCGTAAACATCATGGAATTCTGTAAAGCGTTTAACGCCAAAACCGAATCCCTGGAAAAAGGTCTGCCGATCCCGGTAGTGATCACCGTTTACGCTGACCGTTCTTTCACTTTCGTTACCAAGACTCCGCCAGCTGCTGTTCTTCTGAAGAAAGCTGCAGGCATCAAGTCTGGTTCCGGTAAGCCGAACAAAGAGAAAGTGGGTAAAATTTCTCGCGCTCAGCTGCAGGAAATCGCGCAGACCAAAGCTGCCGACATGACTGGCGCCGACATTGAAGCGATGACTCGCTCCATTGAAGGTACTGCACGTTCCATGGGCCTGGTAGTGGAGGACTAAGAAATGGCTAAACTGACCAAGCGCATGCGTGTGATCCGCGATAAAGTTGACGCGACCAAACAGTATGACATCAACGAAGCTATCACTCTGCTGAAGGAACTGGCTACTGCTAAGTTCGTAGAAAGCGTAGACGTTGCCGTTAACCTCGGCATCGATGCTCGTAAATCTGACCAGAACGTACGTGGTGCAACTGTACTGCCGCACGGTACTGGCCGTTCTGTTCGCGTTGCCGTATTTGCCCAGGGCCCTAACGCTGAAGCAGCTAAAGCTGCTGGCGCTGAGCTGGTAGGTATGGAAGATCTGGCTGACCAGATCAAGAAAGGCGAAATGAACTTTGACGTTGTTATTGCTTCCCCGGATGCAATGCGCGTTGTTGGCCAGCTGGGCCAGGTTCTGGGTCCACGCGGCCTGATGCCAAACCCGAAAGTGGGTACTGTAACCCCTAACGTTGCTGAAGCTGTTAAGAACGCTAAAGCAGGTCAGGTTCGTTATCGTAACGACAAAAACGGCATCATCCACACCACCATCGGTAAAGTGGACTTTGACGCTGACAAACTGAAAGAAAACCTGGAAGCTCTGCTGGTTGCGCTGAAAAAAGCAAAACCAACTCAGGCGAAAGGCGTGTACATCAAGAAAGTTAGCATCTCCACCACCATGGGTGCAGGTGTTGCAGTTGATCAGGCTGGCCTGACTGCTGTTGCAAACTAATGCCTTTACGTGGGCGGTGAATTTGTCTACAATCTTACCCCCACGTTTGCTAGCGAAAGTTAGCAGGTAAAAGAATTGTTCGTTGGAGCCTGGCCTTTTCCAGGCCTCCGTCGAAGACCGCAGGTGTTTCGCAAGAGACTTAATTCCCTGCGTAGACGGTGACAGAACGCTAAGATTATTTTTTGATACTCTTTGGCTTGTTTCTGCTCACCGTATTAAGACGCTCCTCTCGTTGAGGGGAGTGAAGTGAGTTCCAGAGATAGTCTCTGGCAAACATCCAGGAGCAAAGCTAATGGCTTTAAATCTTCAAGACAAACAAGCGATTGTTGCTGAAGTCAGCGAAGTAGCCAAAGGCGCGCTGTCTGCAGTAGTTGCGGATTCCCGTGGCGTTACTGTAGACAAAATGACTGAACTGCGTAAAGCAGGTCGTGAAGCTGGCGTATACATGCGTGTTGTTCGTAACACCCTGCTGCGTCGCGTCGTTGAAGGTACTCAGTTCGAGTGCCTGAAAGACACGTTTGTTGGTCCGACCCTGATTGCATACTCTATGGAACACCCGGGCGCTGCTGCTCGTCTGTTCAAAGAGTTCGCGAAAGCGAATGCAAAATTTGAGGTCAAAGCTGCAGCCTTTGAAGGTGAGCTGATCCCGGCGTCTAATATCGACCGCCTGGCAACTCTGCCGACCTACGAAGAAGCAATTGCACGCCTGATGGCAACCATGAAAGAAGCCGCTGCCGGCAAACTGGTTCGCACTCTGGCTGCTGTACGCGATGCGAAAGAAGCTGCTTAATCGCACTTTTCTTTCTCAATCATTCGCATACGTATAAACTTATTCTGATATTCAGGAACAATTTAAATGTCTATCACTAAAGATCAAATCATCGAAGCAGTTGCCGCTATGTCCGTAATGGACGTTGTAGAACTGGTATCTGCAATGGAAGAAAAATTCGGCGTTTCTGCTGCTGCTGCTGTAGCTGTAGCTGCTGGCCCAGCTGAAGCTGCTGAAGAGAAAACTGAATTCGACGTTATCCTGAAAGCTGCTGGCGCGAACAAAGTTGCTGTAATCAAAGCTGTTCGTGGCGCAACTGGCCTGGGTCTGAAAGAAGCTAAAGACCTGGTAGAATCTGCTCCAGCCGCTCTGAAAGAAGGCGTGAGCAAAGATGACGCTGAAGCTCTGAAAAAATCTCTGGAAGAAGCTGGCGCAGAAGTTGAAGTTAAATAAGCCAACCCTTCCGGTTGCAGCCTGAGCAATTAGGCTGATGGCTGGTGACTTTTTAGTCACCAGCCTTTTTGCGCTGTAAGGCGCCAGTAGCATTTCACACTGTTTGACTGCTGGCTGTCCTGACAATGCTTGTTTCTATCGACGACTTAATATACTGCGACAGGGTGCTCGCTCTGTGTAAATCGCAATGAAATGGTTTAAGCGTGATAGCAACAGGTATTGCGGAAAGTGTTCCACTTTTCGGTCAACAAAATAGTGTTGCATAAACTGTCCGTCCAATGGACAGAGTCGGTCGACTTGTCAGCGAGCTGAGGAACCCTATGGTTTACTCCTATACCGAGAAAAAACGTATTCGTAAGGATTTTGGTAAACGTCCACAAGTGTTGGACATACCTTATCTCCTTTCTATCCAGCTTGACTCGTTCCAGAAGTTCATCGAGCAAGATCCTGAAGGTCAGTATGGTCTCGAAGCGGCTTTCCGCTCCGTGTTCCCAATCGCGAGCTACAGCGGCAATTCAGAGCTGCAATATGTGAGCTATCGTCTGGGCGAGCCTGTATTTGACGTTAAAGAATGTCAGATTCGCGGCGTGACCTATTCCGCTCCCCTGCGCGTTAAACTGCGTCTGGTGATTTACGAGCGTGAAGCGCCGGAAGGTACAGTCAAAGACATTAAAGAACAAGAAGTGTACATGGGCGAAATTCCGCTCATGACCGATAACGGTACCTTTGTGATCAACGGTACTGAGCGTGTTATCGTTTCTCAGCTGCATCGTAGCCCAGGCGTCTTCTTCGACAGCGATAAGGGTAAGACCCACTCTTCGGGTAAAGTGCTGTATAACGCACGTATCATCCCTTACCGTGGTTCCTGGCTGGACTTCGAGTTCGATCCGAAAGACAACCTGTTTGTCCGTATCGACCGTCGTCGTAAGCTGCCTGCGACCATCATTCTGCGTGCTCTGCAGTACACCACGGAGCAGATCCTGGATCTGTTCTTCGAAAAAGTTATTTTCGAAATCCGTGACAACAAACTGCAGATGGAGCTGATCCCTGAGCGCCTGCGTGGTGAAACCGCCTCCTTCGATATCGAAGCTGACGGTAAAGTGTACGTTGAGAAAGGCCGCCGTATTACTGCGCGTCACATTCGCCAACTGGAAAAAGATGATATCAAACACATCGAAGTTCCGGTTGAGTACATTGCAGGAAAAGTATCCGCAAAAGATTACGTTGATGCTTCTACTGGCGAGCTGATCTGCCCGGCGAACATGGAGCTGAGCCTGGATCTGCTGGCGAAGCTGAGCCAGTCTGGTCACAAACGTATCGAAACGCTGTTCACCAACGATCTGGATCACGGTGCTTACATCTCTGAGACTGTACGCGTCGACCCAACCAACGATCGTCTGAGCGCGCTGGTAGAAATCTACCGCATGATGCGCCCGGGTGAGCCACCAACTCGTGAAGCAGCTGAAAGCCTGTTCGAGAACCTGTTCTTCTCTGAAGACCGTTATGACCTTTCTGCGGTAGGCCGCATGAAGTTCAACCGTTCTCTGCTGCGTGACGAGATCGAAGGTTCCGGTATCCTGAGCAAAGAAGACATCATCGAAGTGATGAAGAAGCTCATCGGTATCCGTAACGGCATCGGTGAAGTGGATGATATCGATCACCTCGGCAACCGTCGTATCCGTTCCGTGGGCGAAATGGCGGAAAACCAGTTCCGCGTTGGCCTGGTACGTGTAGAGCGTGCGGTGAAAGAGCGTCTGTCTCTGGGCGATCTCGATACCCTGATGCCTCAGGATATGATCAACGCTAAGCCTATCTCTGCCGCAGTGAAAGAGTTCTTTGGTTCCAGCCAGCTGTCTCAATTTATGGACCAGAACAACCCACTGTCTGAGATTACGCACAAGCGTCGTATCTCTGCACTCGGCCCAGGCGGTCTGACCCGTGAACGTGCGGGCTTTGAAGTTCGAGACGTACACCCGACTCACTACGGTCGCGTGTGTCCAATCGAAACGCCTGAAGGTCCAAACATCGGTCTGATCAACTCTCTGTCCGTGTACGCACAGACTAACGAATACGGCTTCCTTGAGACGCCGTACCGTAAAGTGACCGACGGTGTTGTGACTGACGAAATTCACTACCTGTCTGCTATTGAAGAAGGCAACTACGTTATTGCTCAGGCGAACTCCAACCTGGATGATGACGGCCACTTCGAAGAAGACCTGGTAACCTGTCGTAGCAAAGGCGAATCAAGCCTGTTCAGCCGTGACCAGGTTGACTACATGGACGTTTCCACCCAGCAGGTGGTTTCCGTCGGTGCGTCCCTGATCCCGTTCCTGGAACACGATGATGCCAACCGTGCATTGATGGGTGCGAACATGCAACGTCAGGCCGTTCCAACTCTGCGTGCTGATAAGCCGCTGGTTGGTACCGGTATGGAACGTGCTGTCGCGGTCGACTCCGGTGTTACTGCCGTAGCGAAACGTGGCGGTACCGTTCAGTACGTTGATGCTTCCCGTATCGTTATCAAAGTTAACGAAGACGAGATGCTCGCGGGCGAAGCAGGTATCGACATCTATAACCTGACCAAGTACACCCGTTCTAACCAGAACACCTGCATCAACCAGATGCCATGTGTTTCTCTGGGTGAGCCGGTTGAGCGCGGCGACGTGCTGGCAGACGGTCCGTCCACCGACCTCGGTGAACTGGCACTCGGCCAGAACATGCGCGTAGCGTTCATGCCGTGGAACGGCTACAACTTCGAAGACTCCATCCTTGTCTCCGAGCGTGTGGTTCAGGAAGATCGCTTCACCACCATTCACATCCAGGAACTGGCGTGTGTGTCTCGTGACACCAAGCTGGGGCCTGAAGAGATCACCGCTGATATCCCGAACGTGGGTGAAGCTGCGCTCTCTAAACTTGATGAATCCGGTATCGTTTACATCGGTGCAGAAGTGACCGGCGGCGACATTCTGGTGGGCAAGGTTACGCCGAAAGGTGAAACCCAGCTGACGCCAGAAGAGAAACTGCTGCGCGCTATCTTCGGTGAGAAAGCGTCTGACGTTAAAGACTCTTCTCTGCGTGTACCAAACGGTGTTTCCGGTACGGTTATCGACGTTCAGGTCTTCACCCGCGATGGCGTGGAAAAAGACAAACGTGCGCTGGAAATCGAAGAAATGCAGCTGAAGCAGGCCAAGAAAGACCTGTCTGAAGAACTGCAGATCCTCGAAGCTGGCCTGTTCAGCCGTATCTACGCTGTGCTGGTTGCCGGTGGTGTTGAAGCTGAGAAGCTCGACAAACTGCCTCGCGATCGCTGGCTGGAACTCGGCCTGACCGACGAAGAGAAACAAAATCAGCTGGAGCAACTGGCTGAGCAGTACGACGAACTGAAGCACGAGTTCGAGAAGAAACTCGAAGCGAAACGCCGCAAAATCACTCAGGGCGACGATCTGGCACCAGGCGTGCTGAAGATTGTTAAGGTGTATCTGGCTGTTAAACGTCAGATCCAGCCTGGTGATAAAATGGCGGGACGTCACGGTAACAAAGGTGTTATCTCCAAGATCAACCCGATCGAAGATATGCCTCACGATGCTAACGGTACGCCGGTAGACATCGTACTGAACCCACTGGGTGTACCGTCTCGTATGAACATCGGTCAGATCCTGGAAACTCACCTGGGTATGGCTGCGAAAGGCATCGGCGAGAAAATCAACGCCATGCTGAAACAGCAGCAAGAAGTCGCGAAACTGCGCGAATTCATCCAGCGTGCCTACGATCTGGGTACCGACGTTCGTCAGAAAGTTGACCTGAGCACCTTCAGCGATGACGAAGTACTGCGTCTGGCAGAAAACCTGCGTAAGGGTATGCCGATCGCAACGCCAGTCTTCGACGGTGCGAAAGAGTCTGAAATTAAAGAGTTGCTGCAACTGGGTGGTCTGCCGTCTTCTGGTCAGATTACCCTGTTCGATGGTCGTACCGGTGAGCAGTTTGAGCGTCAGGTAACCGTAGGTTACATGTACATGCTGAAACTGAACCACCTGGTTGATGACAAGATGCACGCTCGTTCCACCGGTTCTTACAGCCTGGTTACTCAGCAGCCGCTGGGTGGTAAGGCGCAGTTCGGTGGTCAGCGCTTCGGTGAGATGGAAGTGTGGGCGCTGGAAGCATACGGCGCAGCCTACACCCTGCAGGAAATGCTCACCGTTAAGTCTGATGACGTGAACGGTCGTACGAAGATGTATAAAAACATCGTCGACGGCAACCATCAGATGGAACCGGGCATGCCGGAATCCTTCAACGTACTGTTGAAAGAGATCCGTTCCCTGGGTATCAACATCGAGCTGGAAGACGAGTAACTCTCGCTCAAACAGGTCACTGGTGCCGGGCTAAACCCCGGCGCCAGATTGTGCTAACTCCGACGGGAGCAAATCCGTGAAAGACTTATTAAAGTTTCTGAAAGCGCAAACTAAAACCGAAGAGTTTGATGCGATCAAAATTGCTCTGGCTTCGCCAGACATGATCCGTTCATGGTCTTTTGGTGAAGTTAAAAAGCCGGAAACCATCAACTACCGTACGTTCAAACCTGAGCGTGACGGCCTTTTCTGCGCCCGTATCTTTGGGCCAGTAAAAGATTACGAGTGCCTGTGCGGTAAGTACAAGCGCCTGAAACACCGTGGTGTTATCTGTGAGAAGTGCGGCGTTGAAGTGACCCAGACTAAAGTGCGTCGTGAGCGCATGGGCCACATCGAGCTGGCGTCTCCGACTGCTCACATCTGGTTCCTGAAATCACTGCCGTCCCGTATTGGCCTGCTGCTCGATATGCCACTGCGTGATATCGAACGCGTACTGTACTTCGAATCTTATGTTGTTATCGAAGGCGGTATGACCAACCTCGAACGTAATCAGATCCTGACTGAAGAGCAGTATCTGGATGCGTTGGAAGAGTTCGGTGACGAATTCGACGCGAAGATGGGTGCGGAAGCTATCCAGGCCCTGCTGAAGAGCATGGATCTGGAGCAGGAGTGCGAGCAGCTGCGTGAAGAGCTGAACGAAACCAACTCCGAAACCAAACGTAAAAAGCTGACCAAGCGTATCAAGCTGCTGGAAGCGTTCGTTCAGTCTGGTAACAAGCCAGAGTGGATGATCCTGACTGTTCTGCCGGTTCTGCCGCCAGATCTGCGTCCACTGGTACCGCTGGATGGTGGTCGTTTCGCAACGTCCGATCTGAACGATCTGTATCGTCGCGTGATCAACCGTAACAACCGTCTGAAACGTCTGCTGGATCTGGCTGCGCCAGATATCATCGTACGTAACGAAAAACGTATGCTGCAGGAAGCGGTTGACGCCCTGCTGGATAACGGTCGTCGCGGTCGTGCTATCACCGGTTCTAACAAACGTCCTCTGAAATCTTTGGCCGATATGATCAAAGGTAAACAGGGTCGTTTCCGTCAGAACCTGCTCGGTAAGCGTGTTGACTACTCCGGTCGTTCGGTTATCACCGTAGGTCCATACCTGCGTCTGCATCAGTGCGGTCTGCCGAAGAAAATGGCACTGGAGCTGTTCAAACCGTTCATTTACGGCAAGCTGGAACTGCGTGGCCTGGCCACCACCATCAAAGCCGCGAAGAAAATGGTTGAGCGTGAAGAAGCTGTCGTTTGGGATATCCTGGACGAAGTTATCCGTGAACACCCGGTACTGCTGAACCGTGCACCAACTCTTCACCGTCTGGGTATTCAGGCATTTGAACCTGTACTGATCGAAGGTAAAGCTATTCAGCTGCACCCACTGGTCTGTGCGGCGTACAACGCCGACTTCGATGGTGACCAGATGGCTGTACACGTACCGCTGACGCTGGAAGCCCAGCTCGAAGCGCGTGCGCTGATGATGTCTACCAACAACATCCTGTCTCCAGCGAACGGCGAGCCAATCATCGTTCCGTCTCAGGACGTTGTACTGGGTCTGTACTACATGACCCGTGACTGTGTTAACGCCAAAGGCGAAGGCATGGTGCTGACTGGCCCGAAAGAAGCTGAGCGTATTTATCGCGCTGGCCTGGCCTCTCTGCATGCGCGCGTTAAAGTGCGTATCACCGAATACGAAAAAGATGCTCACGGCGAATTCGTTGCGAAAACCAGCCTGATTGATACGACTGTTGGTCGTGCCATTCTGTGGATGATCGTACCGAAAGGTCTGCCTTTCTCCATCGTCAACCAGGCGCTGGGTAAGAAAGCTATCTCCAAAATGCTGAACACCTGTTACCGCATTCTGGGCCTGAAGCCGACCGTTATCTTCGCTGACCAGACCATGTACACCGGCTTTGCTTACGCTGCGCGCTCAGGTGCGTCCGTAGGTATCGACGACATGGTTATCCCAGAGAAGAAACACGAGATCATCTCTGAAGCGGAAGCTGAAGTTGCCGAGATCCAGGAGCAGTTCCAGTCTGGTCTGGTTACCGCAGGCGAACGTTACAACAAAGTTATCGATATCTGGGCTGCGGCGAACGATCGTGTATCCAAAGCGATGATGGATAACCTGCAGACCGAAACCGTTATCAACCGTGACGGCGTTGAAGAGCAGCAAGTTTCCTTCAACAGCATCTACATGATGGCCGACTCCGGTGCGCGTGGTTCTGCAGCACAGATTCGTCAGCTGGCAGGTATGCGTGGTCTGATGGCGAAGCCAGATGGCTCCATCATCGAAACGCCAATCACCGCGAACTTCCGTGAAGGTCTGAACGTACTCCAGTACTTCATCTCTACTCACGGTGCTCGTAAAGGTCTGGCGGATACCGCACTGAAAACAGCGAACTCCGGTTATCTGACGCGTCGTCTGGTTGACGTTGCACAGGATCTGGTGGTGACTGAAGACGATTGTGGCACCCTCGAAGGTATCACCATGACCCCGGTTATCGAGGGTGGTGATGTTAAAGAGCCACTGCGCGATCGCGTTCTGGGCCGTGTGACTGCAGAAGACATTCTGAAGCCAGGTACCGCAGACATCCTTGTTCCGCGCAACACTCTGCTGCACGAACATTGGTGTGACCTGCTGGAAGCGAACTCCGTTGACTCCGTCAAAGTCCGCTCCGTTGTATCCTGTGACACCGACTTTGGTGTTTGTGCGCACTGCTACGGTCGTGACCTGGCGCGTGGCCACATCATCAACAAAGGTGAAGCTATCGGGGTTATCGCGGCACAGTCCATCGGTGAACCTGGTACACAGCTGACGATGCGTACGTTCCACATCGGTGGTGCGGCATCTCGTGCGGCTGCAGAATCCAGCATTCAGGTGAAAAACAAGGGTAGCATCAAGCTGTCCAACGCCAAGTCTGTTGTGAACTCTGCTGGCAAGCTGGTTGTCACTTCCCGTAACACTGAGCTGAAACTGATCGACGAATTCGGTCGTACCAAAGAAAGCTATAAAGTGCCTTACGGTGCGGTCATGGCGAAGGGTGATGGTGAGCAGGTTGCTGGCGGCGAGACCGTAGCAAACTGGGATCCGCATACCATGCCAGTTATCACTGAAGTGTCTGGTTTCATTCGCTTCACTGACATGATCGACGGCCAGACGATTACTCGTCAGACCGACGAACTGACTGGTCTGTCTTCCCTGGTGGTTCTGGATTCTGCAGAACGTACTACCGGTGGTAAAGACCTGCGTCCAGCACTGAAAATCGTTGATGCCAAAGGCGACGACGTTCTGATCCCAGGCACCGATATGCCTGCTCAGTACTTCCTGCCAGGTAAAGCGATCGTTCAGTTGGATGATGGCATCCAGATCGGTGCTGGTGATGCTCTGGCGCGTATTCCTCAGGAATCCAGCGGTACCAAAGATATTACCGGTGGTCTGCCACGCGTTGCGGATCTGTTCGAAGCCCGTCGTCCGAAAGAACCAGCTATTCTGGCGGAAATCAGCGGTATCATTTCCTTCGGTAAAGAAACCAAAGGTAAACGCCGTCTGGTGATCACCCCGGTTGACGGCAGTGATCCGTACGAAGAGATGATTCCTAAGTGGCGTCAGCTGAACGTGTTCGAAGGTGAACGCGTAGAACGTGGTGACGTTGTGTCTGATGGTCCAGAAGCGCCGCACGACATTCTGCGTCTGCGTGGTGTTCATGCTGTGACCCGTTACATCACTAACGAAGTGCAGGAAGTTTATCGTCTGCAAGGCGTTAAGATTAACGATAAGCACATCGAAGTTATCGTTCGTCAGATGCTGCGTAAAGCGACCATCGCCAACGCTGGAAGCTCCGACTTCCTCGAAGGTGAGCAGGTGGAATACTCTCGCGTTAAGATCGCTAACCGCGAACTTGAAGCTGAAGGCAAAATCAGCGCGACCTATGCGCGCGATCTGCTGGGTATCACCAAAGCGTCTCTGGCAACCGAGTCCTTCATCTCCGCGGCATCGTTCCAGGAGACCACTCGCGTTCTGACCGAAGCAGCAGTTGCGGGTAAACGCGACGAACTGCGCGGTCTGAAAGAGAACGTCATCGTGGGTCGTCTGATCCCAGCCGGTACCGGTTATGCGTATCACCAGGATCGCATCCGTCGCCGTGCAGCGGGTGAAGTTCCTGCGGCACCGCAGGTGACTGCTGATGAAGCTTCTGCAAGCCTTGCAGAACTGCTGAACGCAGGCCTCGGCGGTTCTGACAACGAGTAATCGTTGACAGAGTAAACGCTAAAAAAAACCCGCTTCGGCGGGTTTTTTTATGGTTTCTCGCAAAATAGCGTGAACAGGTGTGACGCTGATGCCGGGTGGCGGCTTCGCCTTACGCCAGCCTGTGGATTGGCCCGTTTTGTAGGCCTGGCAAGCGTAGCGCCGCCGGGCAATCATCAAAACAAAAATGCCCGCAGAGCGGGCATATTGTCTGACTGAGATAATGTTTTTTTAATTTACCAGCGGCAGACGGCGATACAGTTCAATCATGTCGCCAGCCAGATCCTGAATCACCATGGCGTTCATCAGGTGATCCTGAGAATGCACGGTAATCAGGTTAACAGGCAGTTTACCTGTGCCTTCGTCCAGACCGATAAGCTGGGTCTGGATGGTATGTGCGTGTTTCACAAATTCGCGAGACTCTGCCATAGACTGCTCGGCAGCGGTGAAGTCGCCTTTGCGGGCCAGTTGCAGGGCGGTTAATGCTGAACTACGTGCGGCGCCAGCATTCACCAACAGCTCCATGATGATTGATTCTAAATCTTCCATTACGACTCCAGCAGTTTGAGGGCTTTCTCAAGAACGACATCACCTTTCATCATGCCGTAATCCATCATATCGATAACCGCGACTTTTTTGCCCAGCGGCTCAGCCTCGGCCTGCAGTTTCGCCTGCTCGTATTTTACCTGCGGCCCCAGCAGCACGATGTCTGCGGTACCGATGTTGTCTTTGAACTCAGCAACGGGAACGGCTTTGATAGAGACTTCGACGCCTTTTTTCTGAGCTGCGTCTTTCATACGTTGAACCAGCATGCTGGTGGACATGCCTGCTGCACAGCATAAAACGATGTTCTTCATAACTAGCCCTCATGGTCCTTGATAACTCATGTTTATCCTGAGGCGCGGCAATCAACAACCGCTTTGCGGTGATTGTGTGTAAGGCATCACAAAGATCAGCGCAAATTTATGAAACCGGTTACATTTTGCAGCTTTTACGGTGGAAAGGCCGTCAGCTCTGGGGCGCTTCACTGCCTAAAATCAAATAACATCGCTACAAACAATCTGGTTTTTCCCTTGCTGTTTCGCCTTATACAGCGCTTCATCTACGGTGATAATCAACTGATCCAAAGGCTCCCTATTCCATTTACCCAATCCGGCGCTGAAGGTCACCTGCATTCCGTCCTCACGCCAGGTTCTCTGCGCGATGGCCTCACGCCAGCTCTCCAGTAACGATAAGGCTTCGGGCTGGTGGTCATGTTCAAAGACAACGGCAAACTCTTCGCCGCCATAGCGATAAAGCGAAATCCCCTTGGGTTGCAAAAGGCTAAGCCCTTCACGGGCCACGTTACGCAATACGATGTCGCCGCTTAGGTGTCCCCAGGTATCGTTTATCGATTTGAAGTTATCAATATCTATGAGGGCCAGTGAGAACGCCGCGTCCTCCTTCATCAGCGCGGCCACGTCGTTGTCGAAGGCCCGGCGATTTTTGCAGCCGGTGAGGGCATCGATGGTGGCCTGACGGACATACGTCAGTTCACGCTCCTTATTAGAGATAATGGCTTTGCTGAGCATCGCTTCCAGCTTCGGAGCCTGCTTTACCTCCCCCGTTTTAATGGCATTAATGATGTTCATCAGTACGGTGCGTGATGCATGGCGTAGATAGAGGCCGAACAACACAATGACAATTGCGGCGAGCGAAAAGCCCCACGTCACGATAATGCTTTCATGGCGCGCCAGTGCGCTAAGCGTGTCATCAGACACTTTGAAGACAACAAACCAGTCAGGGTTCGCAAAGGAGTAATAGTAGTACCAGACATGGCGATTTGAGTCATACACCGCGCCTTCGCCGTTGTTCATTTTGTCCATCAAACGGGCAGGGATCAGCTGTTTGAACAATAAGCCGGTGTCCGGGTGCAGCACGGCCTTACCTTCGCGGTTAACGACGTAATATTCTCCCTGCACAGGGGATTGCATCTGACGTAACGTGTAGCCCATGGAGGCCAGATCGAGATGAAACGCCAGCGTGCCTTTCAGTTTCCCATCTGAAGACACCACGGGCCGATAAAGCGTGATGGCCTGCTGGTGGGTAAAGAAATCGGTGTAAACGTCGGTGTAATGACTGTAATTGCTGGAGGATGCCTGATGGACAAACCACGGGCGTGTTTTGGGATCAAATGTGGCGTTTTCCCCTTCGAGTTTGAGATGCGGGGCGCGAAGGTAATGTCCTTCAGTATCGACAAGTGAGATAGATGAGACTCTTGGCATCAGCACCACAAGCTGCATCATCAGCTCCATCCCTTGTTTCGGGTCGATATTCACCGTTCTGTTTAACGCATCATTGTTCGCGAAGTAGCGCACGGCCCTGTCCAGGATGTAGTCGTTTTCCTGAAGAATCGAAGCGGTGTAATTCACGGCCAGGTTACGGGTGAAGTTTCGATTTATCTGGTGATAGTCTTCGATAATATCTTTGCGCTGGTTCAGCGTGACCAGCGTGGCGATAAGGAGAAAACCGAGCAAGATCCCGCCAAGACTGATCACGATGGGGCGAGTGAAAGAGAGATTTTTGCTGTTAAGTTTCATTTCGCTAAGTACATTCCGTTGGGCGAGTAGCAAAAGTATAAGATGTGAAGCGAGCGTGCGCTGATATCCGTCATTTATACATTCACATAGTGAATGTTTTGTGCGATTTAGCAGGAAGCAGGGCGGGAGAGGAAGAGCACCGCCGCCCTGGTCAACACTCCTGCTGACCTGGGCAGCGTAATGTGAGGCGATTCACGCAGCAACCTCCGATGCTACGTATTTCGGGATGGCTTCAGAACGGATTACCTTTCTCTACAGCCGTTGCATATTTATTGCGAGCGTCTTCCCAGCCAGCTATCCCAGTCTTTCCAGACGGGCTGAAGCCCACCGGCGATCAACGCCTTTGCTACGTCTTCTGGTCGACGCCCATCATGCGGTGCAAATTGCTCCAGTTCTGGATGATCGTCGGCATAGCCACCCGGCTGCGTTTTGGAAAAGGCGCTGACATTATTAATGGCGATGGGGATAACCCGGTCGCGAAAATCAGGTGATTCACGCGTCGACAACGACAGCTCCGATTCCGGGGAGAGAAGGCGAAATGCACAGATGGTTTGTACCAACTGACGCTCACTCATCATTGCTGCGGGTTCCACGCCACCGGCACAGGGTCGCAGTCTCGGGAAAGAGAGCGAATAACGGCTTTGCCAGTAGTGCTGTTGCAGCCATAAAAGGTGCTCAGCAACCATATAGCAATCCACGCGCCAGCTGTCAGAAAGACCAATCAGTGCGCCAAGGCCAATCTTATCGATACCTGCACGCCCAAGCCTGTCTGGTGTTTCCAGCCGCCAGAAGAAATCTTGCTTATTCCCCTTCAGATGGTGACGCGCATACGTGGCCTGATGATAGGTCTCCTGGTAAACCATCACGCCATCGAGACCCAGCGTTTTGAGTTCTGCATAGTCAGCTTGCGATAGCGGCTGCACTTCCATTTGCAACGAAGCGAACTGGCGGCGAATCGCTGGTAGATGCTGGCGAAAGTAGTCCATGCCAACTTTCGTTTGATGCTCACCGGTGACTAACAGCAGATGCTCAAATCCCAGTGCGTGGATAGCGTCACATTCACGCGCAATTTCCTCTGCATCCAGCGTCTTGCGGCGAATGCGATTGCTCATCGAGAAACCACAATAGGTGCAGTCGTTGGCGCAAAGGTTCGAGAGATAAAGCGGGACGTAAAAGCTGACCGTGTTGCCGAAGCGTTGACGGGTTAACTGCTGCGCTTTTTGCGCCAGAGGCTCCAGATAACGGTCTGCCGCAGGCGAAAGTAAGGCCATAAAGTCATCCCGACTTAGCTGGCGGGCGGCCAGGGCCCGCTCAACATCGGCAGCCGTTTTGCTGTGGATGTGCAGCCGAATGTCATCCCAGTTCAGTTCCTGCCAGCGTTCGGTGAAGGCCGTCATTACAGGGCCTCCAGAAAACTCGTCAGTGGGCTGGTGGCCTGTGCGGTCCTGTTTTTCGCACCCGGCCCAGCCTCGCGAGCAAGTAAGCCTGCTTCAACCGCCAGACGAAAAGCTATTGCCATTTGCACTGGGGAATGGGCTACGGCAATCGCCGTGTTCACCAGAACCGCGTCCGCGCCCATCTCGATGGCTTGTGCCGCGTGGCTCGGCACACCAATCCCCGCATCAACAACAACCGGAATGGTCGCCTGAGCGACGATGATTTCCAGCATCGCTCGCGTCTCCAGCCCTTGATTCGAACCAATTGGTGCACCCAATGGCATGACTGCCGCGCAACCGGCTTCTTCCAGTCGTTTGCAGAGCACGGGGTCTGCGCCGCAATAAGGCAGGACGACGAAGCCTTCTTTGACCAAAGCTTCTGCGGCTTTCAGCGTTTCAATGGGATCGGGTAGCAGCCAACGGGCATCCGGGTGGATTTCAAGCTTCAGCCAGTTTGTGCCAAGCGCTTCACGTGCAAGTCTTGCGGCAAAAATGGCTTCTTCTGCCGTTTTAGCGCCGGAAGTATTGGGCAGCAACGTCACGCCCGCTTCAAGCAGAGGTTGAAGGATGGCATCGTTCTGTTGGCGCAAATCCACACGTTTCATCGCCAGCGTCACCAACTGGCTGCCGGAGGCGCGAATGGCGTCCACCATCAGCGTTGAAGTGGCGAACTTCCCGGTGCCTGTAAACAGATGGGAATCAAATGTTTTATCCGCGATACGTAACATTTCAGCCTCCGGCAATCACCTGAAAAAGCACCAACTCGTCACCCTCTTGCAAAGGCTGACGTTCCCAATTCGCACGCGGCAAAATCTGCTGATTTAGCGCCAGCGCGACACCAGGTTTGTCCTGATCCAACGTTGTCATCAGTTCGATAACGCTCAGGCCATCCGCGCAGTGAGTGGGTTCATCGTTAACGAGAATTTGCATGTTGCCCTCCACACACCGGGCAACCCACTGAACGTGTTCTGATAAGCGAGCGCCAGTTTCCTGAGCGGGCATCAAAGAGACGCAGTGAATCCTGAGCAATGCTCATTCCGCTGAGTAACTTAATGGCTTCGAGCGCCTGTAAAGTGCCCATCACGCCAACCACCGGGCCGACAATGCCTGCGGTTTGGCAATTACGTTCTGGCTCCTGTGTCTCTGGCCACAGGCAACGGTAGCAGCCGTGTGTCCAGGGCGGAGCCACCACCATCAACTGCCCACCGAAACCAACGGCGCTGGCCGTGATTAACGGAGTGCAGTGTTTCACGCAGGCGGCATTGATAGCCTGACGAGTCGCCATGTTATCGGTGCAATCAAGCACGACATCGGCCTGTATGACCTGCTGCTCCAAAGATCGACCTTCCAGCCGTTCATTCAGAGCGATGAGCGTGATTTCAGGATTAAGCTGCGCAAGGCGTTGCTGCGTCGCTTCCGCTTTTGGGTGGCTGATATCGTCGGCAGTAAACAGGATCTGGCGCTGTAAATTACTGAGATGCACCGTGTCATTATCGGCCAGCACCAAAGTGCCAATGCCCGCGCCCGCCAGATACAGCGCGGCAGGAGAGCCGAGCCCGCCAAGCCCAACAATAAGCACCCGGCTGGTGAGTAATTTTTGCTGGCCTTCTACCGCAATGTCTTCCAGCAGGATTTGACGGCTGTAACGCATAAACTCGTGGTCATTCATCGCCTGCTCCCGCCATTTCAAGGAGCTGCGCGGTGGCAAGTTGCCAATCCGGAGCCTGAGTAATGGCGCTGACCACGGCGATGCTCCCCACGCCAGCTGCCAGAACCGCAGGGGCGCGGTCAATGCTGATCCCACCGATAGCGACTGTTGGGTAATCTCTCAGACGTTCTACGTGCGTGCCGAGTTGCGCCAGCCCTTGCGGGGCTGACGGCATCTGCTTGGTTTGTGTTGGGAAAACATGGCCGAGTGCGATGTAAGAAGGCTTCACCGCCAGCGCCACCTCGATTTCCATATCGTCATGAGTAGAAACGCCAAGGCGTAGTCCTGCCTCACGAATGACTTTCAGGTCAGTGACCTCCAGGTCTTCTTGCCCCAGATGCACGCCGTAAGCCCGGTGCTTAATCGCCAGTCGCCAATAATCATTGATAAACAGGCGTGCGTTGTATCTGCGGCCAAGCTTAATGGCAGCAATGACATCAGCCTCCACTTCCTCGTCGCGTTTGTCTTTTATGCGCAACTGAAGGGTGCGCACTCCGGCTTCGAGCAGACGCTCAAGCCACGCAACGCTATCTACCACTGGGTAGAGGCCAAGCCGAAATGGCACGGGCGGGAAATCTGGCTGATACATCAGACTTCCTCCTTGCGCAGATAAATTTCACCACCTTTGGCGCGGAAGCTGTTCGACATATCGCTCATGCCCGCGTCGATGGCTTGCTTTGCCGCGTAGTCACGGACTTCCTGGGTAATTTTCATTGAGCAGAATTTAGGGCCGCACATTGAACAGAAATGAGCGACTTTGCCGGATTCTTGCGGCAGCGTTTCATCGTGATAAGCGCGGGCGGTAAACGGGTCGAGTGCCAGATTGAACTGGTCTTCCCAACGGAATTCGAAGCGTGCTTTTGACATGGCGTTATCGCGAATTTGCGCGCCAGGGTGACCTTTTGCCAAATCAGCGGCGTGCGCGGCGATTTTGTAGGTAATCAGCCCCTGTTTCACATCTTCTTTATTCGGCAAGCCGAGATGCTCTTTGGGTGTGACATAGCACAGCATCGCACAGCCAAACCAGCCGATCATCGCCGCGCCAATACCAGAAGTGAAATGGTCGTAGCCGGGAGCGATATCGGTGGTCAATGGGCCAAGGGTGTAAAACGGCGCTTCGTGGCAGTGCTCAAGTTCTTCGGTCATGTTGCGGCGGATCATCTGCATCGGCACATGGCCCGGGCCTTCAATCATCACCTGCACATCGTATTCCCAGGCAATTTTGGTGAGTTCACCCAGGGTATGAAGCTCGGCAAACTGGGCTTCATCATTCGCATCCTGAATAGAGCCCGGACGCAGACCATCACCCAACGACAGCGACACGTCATAGGCGGCGCAGATTTCGCAAATCTCGCGGAAGTGTTCGTAGAGGAAGTTTTCCTGATGATGAGAGAGGCACCATTTCGCCATGATGGAGCCGCCACGGGACACAATTCCTGTCAGACGTTTGGCGGTCATGGGAACATAACGCAGCAGCACGCCCGCGTGAATGGTGAAGTAGTCCACGCCTTGTTCAGCTTGTTCGAGCAGCGTATCGCGGAACGCTTCCCAGGTCAGATCTTCGGCGATCCCGTTGACTTTCTCCAGCGCCTGGTAGATCGGGACTGTGCCGATCGGCACTGGGCTGTTACGCAAGATCCACTCGCGCGTTTCGTGGATATAGCGCCCGGTGGAAAGGTCCATGACGGTGTCTGCGCCCCAGCGTGTGGACCACACCAGTTTTTCTACTTCCTCTTCGATGGAAGAAGTGACCGCTGAATTGCCGATATTGGCGTTAACCTTCACGAGGAAGTTACGGCCGATAATCATCGGTTCAGATTCAGGATGGTTGATGTTGGCAGGAATAATCGCCCGCCCGGCAGCAACTTCGTCACGCACAAATTCAGGCGTGATGTTTTCTGGCAGGCGTGCACCAAACCCTTCTCCTGGGTGCTGATGGCGAAGTACTTCGCTACGAATGCGTTCGCGGCCCATGTTTTCACGAATTGCGATGAACTCCATTTCTGGCGTGACGATACCCAGCCGGGCATAGTGTAACTGGGTGACGCGCTTCCCTGATTTGGCGCGTTTTGGCGTCAACAGCCCGGTGAAGCGCAGCTCATCCAGGCCATCATCGGCAAGGCGCTCTTTGGTGTAAGCGGAACTGCGTTCGTCCAGCGCTTCGCTATCGGCTCGCGCGTCAATCCATGGCTGGCGCAGTTTTGCCAGGCCCTGCTGCACGTTAATCGCAATGGCCGGATCGCCATACGGGCCGGAAGTGTCGTACACCGGCACGGCTTCGTTTTCTTCAAATTGAGGCTGCTCTTTGGTGCCGCCCGCTAGCGTTGGGCTGAGCTGGATTTCACGCATGGGGACGCGAATATCTTCACGGGAGCCGTGAATATAAATGCGTTGAGAATTGGGGAAGGCAGTCCCTTCAAGGGTATCGATAAAGTGTTGAGCTTGCGCGCGTTGTTCGCGGCGGGACAGTTTGAGTGTAGACATAGCACATTCCAGTAAAGTAAGGATATGGCTTGTCAGACGACGGATGAAGCAAGAGAGAAGATCGCCGGAAAGGCGATACAACAGCAGATTGACTCTTGTTCCCTTCGCAGGTATTAGCCTGATCAGGTTCCGCGGATCCCGAATTAACGGTCTCAGCCCAAAAGGGCACTCCGACAAGATAAACCCTCGTCAACCGACGAGGTGAAGGTTGTAAATTACTCGTTAACGCTTAAGAACTCAAGCCGGGCGCGCAATCTGATTTTCATCATTGGCGCTGCCGTTGAGTTTGTTATCCAGTGCCAGCGCGATCAGGCTGTCTTCCAGCGTGAAGCGGGCGGCGAGGGCTTCGCCCAGCGTCGATAACGCCTGCTGGAACTCCATGCAGTTGTCGTCATCAATGGCAGTTTCCAGGCTGGAATCATACAGATCCATAATCTGTTGCGTGTTGCCTTCCAGCTGCGGATACAGTTTTGTGGCGGCTAAAAGTGGGTATTCACCTTCCAATTCGCCGACAATGCGTTCATAAATACTGAAGTGACCGGCTGAGAGGTAATCCACCAGACGCTGACAAAAATCGTCCAGTGCTTTCTCATTGAGACGCATATACGATCCTTTGCCAGGCTTAATGCCAACCAGATTGTAGTAAGCGACGAGCAACTGCTTACGAACCTGTAGCCACTGATCGACCAGATGATGGCTGCCGCCAACGCGCTCTGTCAGGCTTTCTAACTGGTTTAGCATGATTGACTCCGCAAGTTGAAAAAGTAGAACGGCTCACCCACAAAAATGTAAAAACACTGTTAACAAAGTGCCAGTGAAGCGAAGGTAGTGCAATAGATATGGATCGTATAATTGAAAAATTAGATCGAGGCTGGTGGATAGTCAGCCACGAACAGAAATTATGGCTGCCGGGTGGGGAAATTCCGCATGGCGAGGCGGAAAGTTTCGATCTTACCGGTAAACACGCCATGCAAATCGGTGAATGGCAGGGCGAACCTGTCTGGCTGGTTCAGGAGGCGCGCCGCCAGGAGTTGGGCACCGTTCGCCAGGTGCTTGATCAGGATGCTGGCTTGTTCCAGCTTGCGGGCCGCGGTGTGCAGTTAGCGGAGTTTTATCGTTCGCATAAATTCTGCGGTTACTGCGGACACACCATGCACCCAAGTAAAACCGAATGGGCCATGCTTTGCAGTCATTGCCGTGAGCGTTATTACCCGCAGATAGCGCCTTGCATCATTGTGGCGATTCGTCGGGATGATTCGATCCTGCTGGCGCAACACACTCGTCATCGCAACGGCGTGCATACCGTGTTGGCGGGCTTCGTTGAAGTTGGGGAAACCCTCGAGCAGGCGGTGGCTCGCGAAGTGATGGAAGAGAGCGGGATTCGGGTTAAAAACCTGCGTTATGTGACTTCGCAACCGTGGCCTTTCCCGCAATCTTTGATGACCGCTTTTATGGCTGACTATGACAGCGGCGATATCGTTATCGACCCGAAAGAGCTATTGGAGGCGAACTGGTATCGTTATGACTCGCTGCCGCTGTTACCGCCGCCGGGTACCGTGGCGCGTCGCCTGATTGAAGATACGGTCGCGATGTGTCGGGCAGACCACGAGTGATGATACACTGAGTGCCTGACGCATTAAGGAACTGCAACCATGACCGAACTGAAGAACGATCGTTATCTGCGTGCGCTGCTGCGCCAGCCTGTTGATGTCACCCCCGTCTGGATGATGAGGCAAGCAGGCCGCTATTTGCCGGAGTACAAAGCCACCCGCGCTGAGGCTGGCGATTTTATGTCGCTGTGCAAAAATGCCGAGCTGGCCTGTGAAGTGACGCTCCAGCCGCTGCGCCGTTACCCGCTGGATGCGGCGATCCTCTTCTCGGACATTCTGACCATCCCTGATGCAATGGGACTTGGCCTCTATTTTGAAGCCGGTGAAGGCCCACGCTTTACCTCGCCGTTGAAAACTAAAGCCGATATCGAAAAGCTGCCTGTGCCCGATCCTGAACAGGAACTGGGCTATGTGATGAATGCGGTTCGTACCATTCGCCGTGAATTGAAGGGCGAAGTGCCGCTGATTGGTTTCTCCGGTAGCCCGTGGACGCTTGCGACCTACATGGTGGAAGGCGGTAGCAGCAAGGCGTTTACCGTCATCAAAAAAATGATGTACGCCGATCCGCAGGCACTGCATCTGCTGCTCGATAAGCTGGCGAAGAGCGTCACGCTCTACCTCAACGCGCAAATCCGAGCGGGTGCGCAGTCGGTCATGATTTTCGATACCTGGGGCGGAGTGCTTACCGGGCGCGATTATCAGCAGTTCTCGCTCTACTATATGCATAAAATCATCGACGGCCTGCTGCGTGAAAATGAAGGTCGTCGGGTGCCTGTGACGCTGTTTACTAAAGGCGGTGGACAATGGCTGGAAGCGATGGCCGAAACGGGCTGCGATGCGCTGGGTCTGGACTGGACAACCGATATCGCCGATGCGCGTCGTCGTGTAGGGCATAAAGTGGCCCTTCAGGGCAACATGGACCCGTCAATGCTTTATGCGCAGCCAGCCCGTATCGAGGAAGAGGTTGCCACCATTCTGGCCGGATTTGGTCAGGGCGAAGGCCATGTCTTCAATCTTGGTCACGGCATTCATCAGGATGTACCGCCAGCACATGCGGGCGCGTTTGTTGAAGCCGTTCACCGTTTGTCGGCGCAGTATCACAAGTAAGGACACGGCATGGATCTGGCAGATCTTCGGGAGCAACAGCGGGCGCTAGCGTCTTCAGTGATCCGCGAAGATCGCTTGATTCAGGATCCGCCGCTGCTGATCGGTGGCGCAGATGTTGGGTTTGAAAACGAGGGCGAAATCACTCGTGCGGCGATGGTGTTGCTTGAATACCCGAGCCTCAAACTGGTGGAGTACCAAATCGCCCGCATTCCCACCACCATGCCGTATATCCCCGGTTTCCTCTCTTTTCGTGAATATCCTGCGCTGCTTGCCGTGTGGGATAAACTTTCCCGTAAACCCGACTTGTTGTTTGTGGATGGCCACGGCATTTCTCATCCGCGTCGCCTGGGCGTTGCCAGTCATTTTGGCTTGCTGGTGGATGTGCCGACTATTGGCGTGGCGAAAAAACGGTTATGCGGCAAGTTTGAACCGCTTTCTGCTGAAGCAGGCGCGCTGGCACCACTCATGGATAAAGACGAGCAGCTAGGCTGGGTCTGGCGCAGCAAGGTGCGTTGTAATCCTTTGTTTATTGCCACTGGGCATCGTGTGAGCGCGGACAGTGCGCTGGCATGGGTTCAGCGCTGCACGCAAGGCTACCGTTTGCCGGAACCGACTCGTTGGGCCGATGCGGTGGCTTCAGGGCGGCCTGCTTTCCAGCGTTGGCAAGCAATTCAGCCTTGATTCAGGTAAACTTCCGCTCATTCACGTATCTGAGAACTGATCATGTTACAAAACCCGATTCATCTGCGCCTTGAGAAGCTGGAAAGCTGGCAGCACGTGACCTTCATGGCCTGCCTGTGCGAACGCATGTACCCAAACTATGCCGTGTTCTGTCAGCAGACAGAATTCGCCGACGGCCAGCTTTATCGCCGCATTCTCGATCTTATCTGGGAAACCCTGACCGTGAAGGACGCGAAGGTGAATTTCGACAGCCAGCTCGAAAAACTGGAAGAAGCCATCCCGGTTGCCGATGACTTCGATATGTACGGTGTTTATCCGGCTATCGATGCTTGTGTAGCGTTAAGCGAGCTGCTTCATTCTCGCCTGAGCGGTGAAACGCTTGAGCATGCGATTGAAGTCAGTAAAGCGTCGATTACCACCGTCGCGATGCTGGAAATGACCCAGGCGGGTCGGGAAATGACGGACGAAGAGCTCAAAGAAAACCCGGCGGTTGAGCAGGAATGGGACATTCAATGGGAAATTTTCCGACTGCTTGCTGAGTGCGAAGAGCGTGATATTGAGCTTATCAAAGGGCTGCGTGCAGACCTTCGCGAGGCCGGCGAGAGCAATATCGGTATAAATTTTCAGCAATGAAGCCACAAAACGTGACATTCAGTCTGAATTGTCGTGCCTGAAGGCTTCACATCTGCCCCCCGTCTGGTCTACATTTGGTAGGCGAAAATAAGTGGCTATCGGTGCGTGTATGCAGGAGAGTGCTCTTCAGGCATTTTCGTCGCACTCGATGCTTAGCAAGCGATAAACACATTGTAAGGATAACATATGAACAAGACTCAACTGATTGATGTAATTGCGGACAAGGCTGATCTGTCTAAAGCACAGGCAAAATCTGCTCTGGAATCCACCCTGGCTGCTATTACTGAGTCTCTGAAAGAAGGTGATGCTGTACAGCTGGTTGGCTTCGGTACCTTCAAAGTGAACCACCGCGCTGAGCGTACTGGCCGCAACCCGCAGACCGGTAAAGAAATCAAAATCGCCGCAGCTAACGTGCCGGCATTTGTTTCTGGTAAAGCACTGAAAGACGCAGTTAAGTAAGACCGCGTGGCAGTGAACAGTTTTAATGAAGGGGCGGTTTCGCCCCTTTTGTCATTCTGGCGTCGTTCACTGATGCTGGCAGGCGCTCTGTTGCTCTCTGCATGCAGCCATAACGCCTCACTCCCGCCGTTTACCGCCAGTGGTTATGCCGATAACCAGGGCGCGGTGCGTATCTGGCGAAAAGATTCTGACAACGAAACCCATCTGCTTGCGGCATTCAGCCCATGGCGGAGTGGGAACACTTCAACCAGCGAATATCGCTGGCAGGGTGATTCGCTCTCCCTGATTGAGCTCAACATTTACGGTAAGCCACCGGAACACATTCGCGTGCGTTTTGATGATCATGGCGAACTCAGTTTCATGCAGCGTGAAGTGGACGGTCAGAAGCAGCAGCTTTCCAATGACCAGATTGCGCTCTATCGCTATCAGGCTCAGCAAATTCGCCAGACCGGTGATGCGCTGCGGCAAGGGCGCGTCGTGCTTCGCCAGGGGCGCTGGCACGCGAATCACACGGTGACGACCTGTGAAGGGCAGACGGTTTCACCTGATCTTGAAAGTCTTGCCATTGCGCATATCGAACGCCGTCAAAGCCATTCGTCAGTGGAAGTCAGTGTGGCCTGGCTGGAAGCGCCGGAAGGATCGCAGCTGTTGCTGGTGGCGAATGAAGATTTCTGCACGTGGCAACCGAAAGAAAAGACATTCTGAGTGCAGTAATCCCCTCTCCCTGAGAGAGAGGGTGAAATACTGGAATTCGCTGGGACTTACTTCTCTTGCTCACGCGCAATCGCGCGATAACCAATATCCCCACGGCTGAAGCAGCCATCCCAGTGAATATCTGTCATCAATGCATAAGCACGTTTCTGTGCCTCTGCTACGGTTTCGCCCAGTGCGGTCACGCAAAGTACACGCCCACCGTTGGTCAGCACACGATCATCTTCCGACAAGGTAGTGCCAGCCTGGAACACTTTACCGCCTTCAACCTCTTCCAGAGGCAAACCGTGGATCTCATCACCGTTGCGATAATTCCCCGGATAACCGCCAGCGGCCATCACTACGCCCAGTGAAGCGCGCGGATCCCAGCGGGAAGTTTTCTCGTCCAGTTTGCCTGCGCAGGCTGCCAGGCACAGTTCAACTAAATCAGACTGCAGGCGCAGCATGATAGGTTGCGTTTCCGGGTCGCCAAAGCGGCAGTTGAATTCGATAACCTTCGGATTGCCTTCTTTATCGATCATCAGCCCGGCATACAGGAAACCGGTATAGGTATTGCCCTCTGCCGCCATCCCGCGGACGGTTGGCCAGATAACGCGGTCCATGGTGCGCTGATGGACTTCGTCTGTGACGACCGGAGCAGGTGAGTAAGCGCCCATCCCGCCAGTGTTTGGACCGGTGTCGCCATCGCCCACGCGTTTGTGATCCTGGCTGGTGGCCATTGGCAGCACATTCTCGCCATCGACCATCACGATGAAACTCGCTTCTTCACCGTCGAGGAACTCTTCGATGACGATGCGGTGGCCAGCATCACCAAATGCGTTGCCCGCCAGCATATCGTTAACCGCCGCTTCGGCTTCTTCGAGCGTCATGGCGACAATCACGCCTTTCCCGGCAGCGAGACCATCAGCTTTAATGACGATAGGGGCACCTTTCTCGCGCAGATAAGCCAGAGCAGGTTCTACTTCGGTGAAGTTCTGATATTCGGCGGTAGGGATATTGTGGCGAGCCAGGAAATCTTTGGTAAACGCCTTCGACCCTTCCAATTGAGCTGCGCCCTGAGTAGGGCCGAAAATGGTCAGTCCCGCTTCGCGGAAAGCATCTACCACACCAATCACCAGCGGCGCTTCCGGCCCGACAATGGTCAGGCCGATATCTTCGCTTTTGGCAAAGCTCAGCAGAGCAGGAATGTCGGTTGCGCTGATAGCCACATTTTGAAGGGTAGGTTCCAGGGCCGTGCCAGCATTGCCCGGCGCAACAAAGACGGTATCAACCAACGGCGACTGGGCGGCTTTCCAGGCCAGCGCGTGTTCGCGCCCGCCGTTACCAATGACTAAAACTTTCATCGTCTGCTCCTGCAATTAATGGCGGAAGTGGCGCATGTCGGTGAAGATCATGGCAATGCCATGTTCATCTGCCGCAGCGATGACTTCTTCATCACGAATAGAACCGCCAGGCTGGATAACGCAGCTCACACCAACGGCAGCAGCGGCATCAATGCCATCACGGAACGGGAAGAATGCGTCAGAGGCCATAGCGGAGCCTTTCACTTCCAGACCTTCGTCGCCAGCTTTGATACCAGCGATTTTGGCGGAGTAAACGCGGCTCATTTGACCAGCGCCTATCCCGATGGTCATGTTCTCTTTCGCATAAACAATGGCGTTGGATTTGACGAACTTCGCCACTTTCCAGCAGAACAGCGCATCACGCAACTCTTGTTCAGTAGGCTGGCGTTTGCTGACGACGCGCAGTTCGCCTGCGGTCACCATGCCCAGATCGCGATCCTGAACCAGCAAACCTCCATTAACACGTTTGAAATCAAGACCCGGTACGCGAGCGTTCCACTGACCACAGGTCAGGACGCGTACGTTTTGTTTCGCGGCGGTGATTTTCAAAGCTTCTTCAGTCGCAGAGGGCGCAATAATCACTTCTACAAACTGGCGGGAGATGATCGCCTGAGCGGTTTCGGCATCCAGCTCGCGGTTAAACGCAATAATGCCGCCGAAAGCTGAAGTCGGATCGGTTTTATACGCGCGGTCGTAGGCATCCAGAAGGGAAGTGCTTACCGCAACGCCACAAGGGTTGGCGTGTTTAACGATAACGCACGCGGGCTCGCTGAACTCTTTCACGCATTCCAGCGCGGCATCGGTGTCGGCGATGTTGTTATAGGAGAGCGCTTTGCCTTGCACCTGCTGGGCTGTGGCTACTGACGCTTCCTTTACCTCTTCTTCTATATAGAAGGCAGCTTGCTGGTGGCTGTTTTCGCCATAGCGCATATCCTGTTTCTTAATGAAGTTCAGATTCAGGGTGCGAGGGAAGCGGCCAGAAGGCTCGTTGGTTTCGCCGTGATAGGCTGGAACCAGGCTGCCAAAGTAGTTGGCAATCATGCTGTCGTAAGCCGCGGTGTGCTCAAACGCTTTGATAGCCAGATCGAAACGGGTGTCGAGAGTTAAGGATCCTTCGTTAGCATCCATCTCTTCAATAATGGTGCTGTAATCGCTGCTCTTTACAACGATCGCCACATCTTTATGGTTCTTAGCGGCAGAGCGGACCATGGTAGGGCCGCCAATATCGATATTCTCGACCGCATCTTCCAGCGTACAGCCTTCACGAGCGACGGTTTGCGCGAATGGATAAAGGTTAACGACGACCATATCGATCGGCGCGATCCCGTGTTTTTCCATAATAGCGTCATCTTGATCGCGGCGGCCGAGGATCCCACCGTGCACTTTCGGGTGCAGCGTCTTCACGCGTCCATCCATCATCTCCGGGAAGCCGGTGTAGTCAGACACTTCGGTGACCGGCAGACCTTTTTCTGCCAGCAGGCTGGCAGTGCCGCCTGTGGAGAGCAGCTCTACGCCGCGTTTGGAAAGGGCCTGTGCGAATTCGACAATACCGGCTTTATCAGAAACGCTAAGTAAAGCGCGGCGGACTGGACGACGTTGTTGCATGGTAGTAAATCCCCAGGATTTGAACATTACAGAGAGCGTTAGCTGAATTTTCCGCAAAAAACTCAGCTAATGCACCCAACGAGGGCATCCTTGTCATAGCGCGGCATTGTAACGAAAACGTTTGCGCATCGCTCGCGATTTTTTGGGTTTTTACCCATTTGTGGATAACTCTGTGTGTAAATGGGTATAAAGCGGGGTTTTGCTGTGGAATGCAGCAGTCAGTCATTTTTCTGTCATTTAGGCCTTGCGGGCTGCGGAGAACTCCCTATAATGCGCCTCCATCGACACGGCAGATGTGAATCACTTCACACAAATAGCCGGTTCGGTTGAAGAGAAAAAATCCTGAAATTGAGGGTTGACTCTGAAAAAGGAAAGCGTAATATACGCCACCTCGCGACAGAGCGCTAAAGCGCGTCGCAACTGCTCTTTAACAATTTATCAGACAATCTGTGTGGGCACTCAA
>NZ_JBJDNI010000041.1:0-28529 GCF_044900545.1 Scandinavium sp. NPDC088450
GTTAATGCACTGAAATTATTAGGGAAAGAGTACAGTAATATGGTCACAGGCGAATGACCATATTACTGGGGATCCCTCAGCCCGCGGGGAGAGGGAATATATCTAGTTCCCCTTGCACTATGGGAGAGGGAATTGGCCTTACTCCCCTCTCCTTTTGGGAGAGGGGCTGGGGGAGAGGGGATCAGACGACTCAAATCTTAACCGCACTATCCGACACCCAACATTTCCCTAAACCTCCGCAAACTCGTTATCATTGCTCACCAGCAAAATAATCACTCAGATAACGATTCACTGATGACTAAACACTCGCTTAGCCCCGCGCTGATTGCGCTTATGTCTGTAGCAACCGGCCTTGCCGTCGCCAGTAACTACTACGCTCAACCACTGCTCGACACCATTGCTCGTGCTTTTTCTCTGACTGCAGGACAGGCTGGATTTATCGTCACAGCGGCCCAGCTTGGCTATGCGGCAGGTCTGCTGTTTCTGGTGCCGCTCGGCGATATGTTCGAGCGACGCGCACTGATTGTGACCATGACGCTGCTCGCGGCGGGTGGCATGTTGATCACCGCTTCCAGCCAGTCGCTGTCGATGATGATCCTCGGCACCGCCTTAACCGGGCTTTTCTCTGTTGTTGCGCAGATTTTGGTGCCGCTGGCGGCAACGCTCGCCAGCCCGGAAAAGCGTGGGAAAGTGGTCGGGACCATCATGAGCGGCTTGCTGCTCGGCATTCTTTTGGCGCGAACCGTTGCCGGATTGCTTGCGAGCCTGGGCGGTTGGCGCACCGTTTATTGGCTCGCTTCAGGCTTGATGGTGCTGATGGCGATTGCCCTCTGGCGCGGTCTCCCTCAGGTTAAACAAGAAACACACCTTAATTATCCGCAACTTCTGCGTTCGGTCTTCAGCCTGTTTATCCATGACAAACTGCTGCGAACCCGCGCATTACTCGGTTGCCTGACCTTCGCAAACTTCAGCATCCTCTGGACTTCAATGGCCTTCCTGCTGGCCGGTGCCCCTTTCCATTTCTCTGAAGGCGTTATCGGGCTGTTTGGGCTGGCAGGCGCAGCAGGTGCGCTGGGCGCTCGCCCGGCTGGCGGTTTCGTGGACAAGGGCAAATCGCATTTGACCACCACCACCGGTCTGGTCCTTCTGTTGCTCTCATGGGTGGCCATTTGGTTCGGCCATGCCTCGGTGCTGGCACTGATTGTGGGGATTCTGGTCCTCGACCTGACCGTGCAAGGTGTGCACATCACCAACCAAACCGTCATTTATCGCGTGCAGCCAGACGCACGAAATCGCCTGACCGCCGGTTACATGACCAGCTACTTCATTGGCGGTGCGGCAGGTTCCCTGATTTCGGCTTACGCCTGGCAGCACTACGGCTGGACGGGGGTGTGTGCAGCCGGGGCGGTAATGGCGGCGCTGAATTTACTGGTATGGTGGCGAGGATTTCATCGACAGGACGCGATTGCCTGAAAAGGCTTCACATTCATGGCGTTATTCCTGCATTGGGGTGTTAAGGCACCCCTTTGTCTGTTAAGGTTATCAACCTGATCAACCCGGTAACTGTTTCTCGGGTAATTATTACACTTTCACGATGAAACCTCCTGGGACGCTGACGGCGCGGTCGTTCGCCGTCAGACAATACTTTTTATGAATAAATTGCTCCGCCCCATACTTTCGGTGCATTAATTCATTTACTTTATTTGTCACTGTCGTTACTATATCGGCTGAAATTAATGAGGTTATGCCCAAATGGATAGTTCGTTTACGCCCATTGAACAAATGCTAAAATTTCGCGCCAGCCGCCATGAAGATTTCCCTTATCAGGAAATCCTTCTGACTCGCCTGTGCATGCACATGCAAGGTAAGTTGCTGGAAAACCGCAATAAAATGCTGAAAGCTCAAGGGATTAACGAGACGTTATTTATGGCGTTAATCACGCTGGAGTCTCAGGAAAACCATAGCATTCAGCCTTCTGAGCTGAGCTGTGCGCTGGGATCTTCCCGTACTAACGCGACCCGTATTGCCGATGAACTGGAAAAACGTGGCTGGATTGAACGCCGCGAAAGCGACAACGACCGCCGCTGCCTGCATTTGCAACTCACCGAGAAAGGTCATCAGTTCCTGCGCGAAGTGTTACCGCCGCAGCACAACTGCCTGCACCAGCTCTGGTCCTCTTTAAGCGTGACCGAAAAAGAAAGCCTTGAGCAAATCACCCGCAAGCTCCTGACTCGTCTGGATCAGATGGACGAAGACGGCGTGGTGCTCGACGCACTTCGTTAAGCGTGTGACTCGCTCACCATCCTGATTAATAAAAGAAAACTGACAGGCCAGCAGCGTAAAACTGCTGGCCTTTCTGACAAACAGGTCGGCTCAGCCGATGTGAAATAATAAGATCGTGGAGAACAACATGAGCGCGAATGCGGAGACTCAAACCCCGCAGCAACCGGCCAGCAAGAAAGGCAAACGTAAGGGTGCCCTTCTGCTTCTGACCTTGCTCTTTATTGTTATTGCAGTGGCATATGGGATCTATTGGTTTTTAGTACTGCGTCATTATGAAGAAACCGATGACGCATACGTGGCAGGGAACCAGGTTCAAATCATGGCACAGGTGTCTGGCAGCGTGACGAAAGTCTGGGCTGATAACACCGACTACGTGCAAAAAGGCGACGTGCTGGTCACGCTCGACCAGACCGATGCCCAGCAGGCATTCGAGAAGGCGAAAACGGGCTTAGCTTCCAGCGTTCGTCAGACCCGTCAGTTAATGATCAACAGCAAGCAGCTTCAGGCGAGCATTGACGTTAAAAAGACCGCTCTGTCACAAGCGCAGACTGACCTTAATCGCCGCATTCCGCTTGGCAGCGCCAATTTGATTGGCCGTGAAGAGCTGCAACACGCGCGCGATGCGGTAGCCAGTGCGCAGGCAGAACTGAACGTCGCTATTCAGCAATACAACGCCAACCAGGCGATGGTGCTGGGCACTCAGCTTGAAAATCAACCGGCTGTTCAACAGGCCGCGACGGAAGTGCGTAATGCCTGGCTTGCCTTGCAACGTACCAAAATCGTCAGCCCAATGACCGGTTATGTCTCTCGTCGTGCCGTTCAGCCTGGCGCGCAAATTAGCCCAACCACGCCGCTGATGGCGGTGGTTCCGGCCACCAATCTGTGGGTGGATGCGAACTTCAAAGAAACTCAGCTGGCGCATATGCGCATCGGTCAGACTGCAACCATTGTCAGCGATATCTACGGTGATGATGTGAAGTACACCGGTAAGATTGTGGGCCTCGATATGGGGACTGGCAGCGCCTTCTCCCTGCTTCCGGCACAAAACGCCACCGGTAACTGGATCAAAGTGGTTCAGCGTCTGCCTGTACGTATTGAGCTGGATGAGAAGCAACTGGCACAACACCCACTGCGCATCGGCCTCTCTACGCTGGTGAAAGTGGACACCGCCGATCGCGGTGGCGAGATACTGGCAAGCCAGGTGCGTAGCAGCCCGGCATACGAAAGTAATGCTCGTGAAATCAGTCTCGACCCGGTGAATAAACTGATTGATGGCATCGTCCAGGCTAACGCCAACTGATCAGGGGTGAGCGTAATGCAACAGCAACAACCGCAAAAACCTCTGGAAGGTGCGCAACTGGTCATCATGACCATTGCCCTCTCTCTGGCGACGTTTATGCAGGTGCTGGATTCGACGATCGCCAACGTGGCGATCCCGACCATTGCCGGTAACCTTGGCTCATCGCTGAGCCAGGGGACCTGGGTCATCACCTCTTTCGGGGTGGCGAACGCCATCTCGATCCCGATCACCGGCTGGCTGGCAAAGCGCGTAGGTGAAGTAAAACTGTTCCTGTGGTCGACAATCGCGTTTGTGATTGCGTCCTGGGCCTGTGGCGTGTCCAACAGCCTGACCATGCTGATTTTCTTCCGCGTGATTCAGGGTGTGGTCGCCGGGCCGCTGATCCCACTGTCGCAAAGTTTGCTGCTGAGCAACTATCCACCTGCCAAGCGTTCTGTCGCGCTGGCGTTATGGTCAATGACGGTTATCGTGGCGCCGATTTGCGGCCCGATCCTCGGCGGCTATATCAGCGATAACTATCACTGGGGCTGGATCTTCTTTATCAACGTGCCGATTGGTGCGGTGGTGGTTCTGCTGACGCTGCAAAGCCTGCGCGGGCGTGAAACTCGCACCGAACAAAGGCGCATCGACGGTGTGGGTCTCGCGCTCTTAGTGATTGGTATCGGCAGCTTGCAGGTGATGCTCGACCGCGGGAAAGAGCTCGACTGGTTTAACTCAACAGAAGTGGTGGTGCTGGCGATTGCCGCCGTGGTGGCGATAAGTTTCTTGATTGTCTGGGAACTCACCGACGATAACCCGATAGTCGATTTATCGCTCTTTAAGTCGCGAAACTTTACCATCGGCACGCTCAGTATCAGCCTCGCGTACATGCTCTACTTCGGCGCGATCGTTCTGCTGCCGCAGCTGTTGCAGGAGGTGTACGGTTACACCGCTACCTGGGCCGGACTTGCGTCTGCACCGGTGGGGGTTATTCCGGTTCTGCTGTCGCCGATTATCGGGCGCTTTGCCCATAAGCTCGACATGCGACGGCTGGTCACCTTCAGCTTTATCATGTATGCCGTGTGTTTCTACTGGCGTGCGTATACGTTCGAACCGGGCATGGACTTTGGCGCATCCGCGTGGCCGCAGTTTATTCAGGGCTTCGCCGTGGCCTGCTTCTTTATGCCACTGACGACTATCACGCTGTCAGGATTGCCTCCGGAGCGGCTTGCGGCGGCATCGAGCCTGTCGAACTTTACCCGTACGCTGGCAGGCTCAATCGGGACGTCGTTTACCACGACCATGTGGACCAACCGCGAAGCGATGCACCACGCACAATTAACGGAAGCAGTGACGCCGTATAACCCGAACGCCCAGCAAATGTATGATCAGTTGCAAGGGCTGGGGATGACGCAGCAGCAGGCATCCGGCTATATCGCGCAGGAGATCACCGCCCAGGGCTTAATCATTTCGGCTAATGAAATTTTCTGGATTTCAGCGGGGATCTTTATCGTTTTGCTGGGCCTCATCTGGCTCGCCAGACCGCCATTTGGTGCGGGCGGTGGCGGCGGTGGTGCTCACTGACCAAAAGCCAGTTCGTGATGAACTTATGCTGGTCACTTAAAGTGACCAGCAGCTTTTCCTCAGGATATTTTTAGCTTATCGCTCGAATACACTGAATAGCGTCGCTCTCTTCTTCCCGGAAATCCCCACCTTTTCACTTTCTCATACCGCGTACTTAACTCGCCAGTCCGTGGTAATGCCAGCCGCAGTCGCGTGATTTAATTTGCTAAGGGTTTGTAAAGTTTATAAATAGACGAATACAAAAATTACTTTAGTTACTCAACATTCAGATCATTCTGATTCTGGAGTACATTCAATTTGTCCTGTAACACGATTGCATTGCAGGGCCAAGTAAACAATCCTGCTGAGTATTCATTTTTTTGCCGCCCCTGGGGGCGGCTTTTTTTGAGTTGCTCATAACATTCACACTTCCAGTGGAATATCGATAAGCACTTCAACAGATTTGATCTGGTTTTTTCTCACCAGAACTGAAACTATTTGTTCAATAATGTAGGTGGCACTGACATGCACGTTCATTTTGTACAATACGTAATTCAGCGCTCTTTGAAAAAATAGAAAATAATATTCCTTTGGCCCTTTGTAGCGAAATTGAGCATAGACTCCGCTGGATAAAAAAATTGGCGTGTCGTTTGTACCTTCTGAAACCTCATGCCCCAGCAATTTGTGGATAACAATAGCTTCTTTGTTTTCATCACGGTCTACACAGACAGCACTGATTCGTGGTGCTTTGACAAATCTCTCCTGGTATTTATCAATACAATCGAGAGAGAACTGATGATATTTATCTGCAGTGATATCCATCCCACTATTGTATGATACATGCATCCCGTTTATCACTTTCACTTCGTTCTTAATTATTTTGGGTTCATCGATTTTTGAAAGTGACATAATCTGAACAGGCAGTAAAAAGCTCCTGACAAGCATCAATTCACCATTCCGGTACTGAGAGGGGGACATCCCAGAGACCTCTTTAAAGCAACGTGTATAACTTGAGATGCATTCAAACTGGAATTCATCGGCGATATCACTGATGGACTTTGACGTGAACTTTAATGCTTTCATTGTTTCGCTGATGCGCCTCAAACGCATATAACGCCCCAGTGACAAGCCAGTATGAAATTTAAAAACACGTTGAAGGTGCCATGAGCTATACCCTGCTTTATCTGCCACATCGGCAATGCTCAAATTGCTGTTTAAATTACCTTCAATCCAGGCCAATATTTCAGATACGATTTTCTCTGAGAATGAATGTTTCACGATTCTTACCGCCGTTTAGGTTTCCAGTTAACAGGGTCGCAAAAGTTATCCCCTTCGCGCATGCTTTACTGAAGTTGGAATATTCTGAGGTTCTTAACGATTATCAATAATGATGAGTTCTTTTCCTTTCCAAAGAGATTTGTATTTCAATTGACGGACAAATTCTCCGTACCCTGGTTGCGGTACAGATGTTATTTTTTTCCGTTGAGGTGAATGCAATGAAGAGGCACGACTGTGCTCTCCAGATGCCCGATGAGCACTTGCATTAAGCTCACCTTGCAACTCCAGCAAAATAATATTTTCTTTCTTGCCAGAGAGTTTACTCGTCAACGTGTGAATGAAATTTTGTCTGATGAAATGCTGCTTCTCATATTTTCTGGCAAGTACAGACTTGAGCTTTTGGCGTCTGTAGCTTCTGCGTTTTTTTCTCGCCAATTGCGATTTTAGTGCGATTATTCCCGCATTCAGTTTGCCGATGGTGCTCGGGGCATGAATGCCCTTTCCATCAACAAACAAAACAAAGTTATCTTTCCCAACATGCGTTTGGATTTTAATATCAAGTTGAACGTTTTCTTTATTTTTCATTTCTTTCTCGCCTGTCGCTTTCAAACAAGATCGACACATAATATTTTTTCGTTGGCGTTCTGGATACCGTGGCTGATTTTATGACTGGAGGACAAGTTTTTCCGCCACGAGACTTAAGCCACCCAACCTTCGGCAACCTGATTTTGTTGTTGGCATACTTAATGCAGCCAGCTGCGGTTGTCGTATAACTCGCATGACTGGAAAATTTTGATTTAAATCGCGGAAAACCCGGTTTACCCCCCTCTTTAAGACTCTTAAAAAAATGCTTAAATGCCATATCAACACAACGACAGGCAAACTGAAGGGCCTGGCTATCAACCTCATATAACCACGGGTTGTCAGGCTTTAGCTTCGGCAAACGATTGATTAGCTGGAACCGGGAGGGGTGCGCAGAGTTTCTTGAATAAGAATCCTGGCAATAAGACAATGCCTCATTATACACCCAGCGACAGCATCCAAACGTTTTCTCAATAAGATTTTGCTGTAGTGTTGTAGGGTAAATACGAATTTTTTGAGAATACAACATACGCCCTCTCACAAGCAACCCAATCCTGGGTAATTGAATTTTTTTCCCGATCTTTCATGCATTCACAATGCATAAATTCTCCCTTCAACCACAGAGTTAATTATGTCCAGGAGCGTAGATTCGGCCCGATCTGGGCCTATAAAGCAGCAAATAACGGGTTTAATAATTCCTTCCTGTGAGAGGGATATCAAGAGCAGGTACGATTATTTTTAACTATTTGTTAAGTTTGACTTGTAACGCCACCACATGATACGCACATATAAATTTGTTATTTCATGCTTTGCGATTTGTGCCATCCAAATTGCAAATTGACATCACCTCACGGGTTGTCTGATTGAACAACTCACTCCATTAAGATTTATTAAAAATCCGATTTACTTAAGCATGGTGAGATATCCACTATAAGATATACTTTTCAAATTTTTGTTTTACTTACAGGTTTCTTTACGTAAAACTTAGCCGTAACTTTAAGCTAAGATAGCAAATAAATTACTTAATTAGACCACCCTTACCAAAACGTTAATATTTTCGGATATGAAAATGACAATAGCTACCAACGTTACCTTCGACGATATGGACGGATTTAATGCGCTAATCGACTTTGTTAAATCACATGCAGTTCAGCGCAGATACAGTAAAGGTGAATCATTAGTTCTAAATAACTCAGACGTCGGTTTTGTTCTGGAAGGGTCAGTTTGTGTTTACTATAAAGGAAATGGTAAATTCATCGATAATGCGTTTTATGGCATGCCCATCATGGAACACAATAAAACAACCAAAAAACACCCATTTTATTATCGTATCGAAAGCGACGCGGTGATTGCTGTACTGCCAACGGAGCGTATTTTTGATAATAAATCAACTCACCGCCCCCATCATGCCATGGTCTTTCTTTCATTAATTCATACAATCTTTGAAAAATTGGCTTTTGTTTATGAAACAAGGCACGGTGGGAATGGCTATCATGTTGTGAAAGAGCTGATTGAACTTTATCACCATGAAACGCACGTGACACAGGGCCTTGCGAGTTATATTTTAAAACGCACATATCTTTCGAATAGCTACGTTTTCAAAATCATTGCGACCTTAAAGAAAAATAAATACATCGAGATGGAAAATGCTCGACTGGTGAGAATCATAAAACCCCTTCCTGATAAAATATAAATCATTTAATGATCATCGTATTCAGGGTGAACATCAACCTCCCTGACATGGAACGCTATTGTCATTTTCAGCCCATAAATGAGTGGTGCGATGATAGCCGACGCTATAAGCAAGATAAATATCATACTTATTAAGAATCATTTAAATGCGCTTTTTTACACACCAGAGATCGTCCTTATGTTAACCAAAAAAATAATACCCTGCCTTGTTGCTGGCGCCGCTTGTATAGCAAACATCAGCTATGCTGCCGATACCGATAACTTAACACCAGCAGAAATGGAAAAGATTGCGAAAATGACCGCCAATCCAGTGGGTGCCGCCTGGATGTTATGGACACAATATGACAATACCCAGATTCGGGGTGATAAATTCAGCGGCACGGTATCCCGCACCACTTTCCAGCCGGTGATGTCATTCCCCTTGAAGTTTGGTCAAAGCGACTGGAATTTTATCGTCAGGCCTGTTCTGCAATATTACAACACGCCGGATTTAGGGCATGTCTCCACCAAAAGTAATGGCTCCGTTGTTGCACATGGCAGGGCAAGCGGTATGGGGGACACAGGCCTTTTGACATTGCTCGGGCCTAATAAAGAAGATGGGTTTGTTTGGGGAGTGGGGGCGACACAAATATTCGATACTGCGGAGAATGATTTTCAGGGACAGGGTCGCTATCAGGTTGGCCCAGCACTGCTCGTCGCAAAATTAGCGCCCCATCCTGGCGGCACCAATGTCGGGGTTCTCGCCCAGCACTGGTGGTCAGCGGATAATAAAAGCAACCGTAAAGATACCAGCCATACGGATATTCAGTACTTTATCAATTACCGTTTAAGTGGAACTGAACTGGTCGGTATGAGCCCCGACATTACCATTGACTGGAAAAAAGATCAGGGTGACAGATTAACGCTTCCTATCGGGTTGGGATATTCAAACGTCATTAAAATGGGCAAGTTGCCCGTGAGTTTTGCTGTGGAATTACAATATTCCATCGTCTCTCCAGATGATACGGGAACCCGCTGGAACATGAAATTCATGTTCATTCCTGTATTACCAAGCCCATTCATTTAATTTTTTGGCTGGCATAAGTTCGGCAGGCGTTATGCAGCAGGCCTGGTGACAGGCATAAACGCGGCCTGCTCGCTGAAAAATCAGAAAGAAATTCCGTGTTCATTAATGATGTAGACATCGACAAGGAGGAAAGAAAGTGGAACTTTTGCAGGCAATCGGATTTGGGCTGGTGATGTTACTTCCACTGACAAACCCGCTCACTACGGTTGCGCTTTTCCTCGGCCTGTCAGGGGATATGACCGACAGTGAGCGCGCAAGCACGTCTCGAAGGACATCCCGGAATGTCTTTATTATCATGCTCGTTGCTTACTATGCGGGCCAGGTAGTGATGAATACGTTCGGGATTTCTATTCCAGGCCTGAGGATCGCTGGGGGCTTGATTGTCGGGCTGATTGGCTTTCACATGCTGTTCCCAAAAGATAAAGCTCACGAATCGCCAGAATCAAAAATAAAGGCAAAAGACCTTAGCGAAAGCCCGGAAACCAATACTGCGTTTGTTCCACTGGCCATGCCTGGCACTGCGGGGCCGGGGACTATCGCGATGATTATCAGCGCCGCATCAACCATCCAGCACGGTGTTGATTTTTCACCCTGGGTTATTCTTGCCGCGCCCCCGCTTATTTTCTTGCTGGTGAGCCTCATTCTCTGGGGTAGCCTGCACTGCTCGGGGGCGGTTATGCGGTTAGTCGGCAGAAGCGGCATTGAGGCTATTTCTCGCTTAATGGGTTTCTTGCTGATTTGTATGGGTGTGCAATTCATCATCAACGGTGTGCTGGAAATCATCAAAACAGGTCTGGGTTGACCTGGTGTTTTCAGCATTCTGAGGTTTGATTTGGCGCTAAATGACAGAGCAGCGAACGCACTCTGAAGAGTTAATCATGTCGGCGGCGGGTGAAAATCCCATTGAAAAGGGTTCATGATGAACATGAACCCTTTTTGCATCAGTCACGGGATCGGCATGAGTTCGTGATGAACTGACGTTTGCCATCCGGTACCGTCCAGGGAACTAGATGTGCAGTTCCTGCAGCTTCTCTTTCGGCAGCGCCAGCTCATCATTGCTGTTCACTCGCACGCCACGGTCGATAATGCTACGGGCGATATCCTGTGCTTCCTGCAGTGAGTGCATGGTGTAAGTGCCGCACTGATAGACGTTCAGTTCCGGGATCTGGTTCTGCTCTTTGACCTTCAGAACATCCGCCATCGCCGCCTTCCACGCGTCAGCTACGCGGGTTTCATCCGGCGTACCAATCAAACTCATGTAGAAACCAGTCCGGCAACCCATTGGGGAAATATCGATGATCTCGACGCCATTCCCGTTCAGGTGATCGCGCATAAAGCCCGCGAACAGATGTTCAAGCGTGTGAATGCCCTTCTCTGGCATCACTTCTTTGTTCGGTACGCAAAAGCGCAGATCAAAGACGGTGATCTCATCGCCGTGCGGCGTGTGCATGGTTTTTGCGACGCGGACCGCAGGGGCTTCCATTCGGGTATGGTCGACAGTGAAGCTATCTAATAACGGCATTTTGTCTCCTCCGAACTCTTCGTTTTCCCTTGTGCCATCAGGGCTGAGAGAAAAAATGACTGAAGAGTGTGATTTTTTTATAAATAAACTGAACTCTTTGTTCCCGGGCGAGTCTGAGTATATGAAAGACGCGCATTTGTTATCATCATCCCTGTTCTTCAGAGATGAAAGTTTGGCCACAATGATGTGGCCTTTTTCTTTTCTGTCAGGCGTGACGCGCAACCACCGCAGCAAACGGCTCGGTGTCCGCCTCTTCAATCTGACGCTGACGCGCGATTGACGCTTCACGTTCCGCTTCGAAATCCGCTTCGTGCAAAATCTCTAACGGCTCTTCGCGCAGCATTGTACGGTACTGTTCGCCCAATGCTTTACCTGTCCCGCCAATGCCACTTTCAAGCATAGAACGCAAAATGCGAGCTGAGAAAGTTAATTCCGGATTGTCAAAGCTTGCGACCAGCTCATCACACACCTGTTGATAGGCATTTCCGCCTTCGATGCTGTCCAGGGTCTGGGCGACGCGTTTCAGGTCGGCAAACAAATCTTTGCCCACTTTCGCCAGCGGGAACTGCGCGGTTTCGCAACCAATGCCCAGCGTCAGCCCAGGCTTGCGGCCTTCCAGAATCACACGATTCCAGTTGGTGCGGGTACACAGCAGTTCATCGCTGCTCATCTCTGGCGCATCCGCCAGCACACACCAGACCATAAACAGGTCAAGGAAGCGTACCTGCTGCTCGTCCACCCCAATCGGCGAGAACGGGTTGATGTCTAACGAGCGCACTTCGATGTATTCGATACCGCCACGCAGCAACGCATCAGAAGGCGTTTCACCGCTGCGGGTCACACGTTTTGGACGAATCGGCGCGTACAGCTCGTTCTCAATCTGCAGAATGTTGCTGTTGATTTGCAGGAACTTGCCGTCTTTCTCGACGCCGATTTTGGCGTACTCTTCCGACGGCGTTTTGATCGCCCGCTTCAATCCTGCCACATAGCCATGCAGATCGTTAAACGTAATGCCGAGATTGCTTTGCGACTTATTGGTATAACCCAGGTCGCTCAGACGCAAAGAGGTCGCGTACGGCAGGTAGTACATGCCACATTCGGTTTTCTCAAACGGTAGCGTTGTCGGTTTACCTTGCAGGAACGACGAACAAATTGCCGGAGAAGCACCGAACAGGTACGGGATCACCCAACCAAAACGGTAGTAATTGCGAATCAGGCGGAAATACCCGTCAGAGATGGCCTCTTTGCCGTCTTCCGTGCCGTTAACGCCACACTTCGCTTGCCAGAAGGCCATCGGCAACGAGAAGTTATAATGCACGCCGGAAATCGTCTGCATCAGCGCGCCGTAGCGGTTTTTCAGCCCTTCACGGTACAGCGTCTTCAGACGCCCTACGTTTGACGTGCCATATTGCGCCAGTTCGATTTCCTGACCGGGTGCGATGTAGCACGGCATGCTGAGCGGCCACATGCGTTCTTCGCCGATATGACGAGCCGTGTAACGATGCACGTCGCGCATCAGCGTCAGCATATGGTCGATATCACCGTCTACAGGCGTGATAAATTCCAGTAAGGCTTCAGCAAAATCGGTGGTAATCCATTTATGGGTCAGCGCCGAGCCAAGAGCATCCTGATGGCCGGTTGTTGCCAGTGAACCGTCAGCATTGACGCGCAGTGTTTCGCGCTCAAGCCCACGTTGAATTCCTCGCACAGCCTGAGGATGCTTTTCCAGCCAGGCCAGCGCCTGTGATACGTCCGGGATCAAATTGACCTCCCGCCTGTCGAAATCATTTTATTAAGCATAATTGTAATGGTTGACGATTAAAGGTCACAATCAGTCCAATTAGTGCCACCACGTCATACCTTGCAGCGTTGCTGCGGCAATGACCACATAGCGCAGCGCCTTGCCAAGGCACAAGAAAAAAAGCACCGGTCCCCACGAGATGCGCATCCATCCCGCCAGCAGACACAGTAAATCGCCGATGACAGGCATCCAGCTTAGTAACAGTGTGGCGGCCCCGTAACGTCTTAGCCAGCCCACTGCTTTTTCCCGCCAGCGTGAATTATCACGCAGCGGAAATAAACGCCCAAGAATAACGTTAGTTACCCCTCCAAGGCTATTACCCATTGTTGCTATTAAAACAAGAAGCCAGGGATGACTGACTTTGGCTATCAGCATGCCGACCAGCACCACTTCAGAGTTACCGGGCAGTAACGTGGCACTGAGAAAACTACTGGCAAACAAGGAGAATAGCGACAGCGTGTCACTCACAGCAAACGCACGTCCACAGCATCCATTCCCGCAAGACGGGCGGCTTCAAGGCCAAAGTCGGCATCTTCAAAGACCACGCACTGTTCAGGCGCTACGCCCATTAATTCGGCACAAAGCAGAAAAGTATCGGGAGCGGGCTTGTGATGCTTAACATGATCAGCGGCAACGACTGCCGTAAAGTATTGCCGCAGCCCTAAATGGCTTAGCAGGGCTTCAGCAATGGCGCTTTCGCTGCCTGTGCCCACCGCCATGGGTCGACGGCCGTGCCACGCTTTCACCACATCAATCAGTGGCAGCGGGCGCACAGTGTCCAGCAGCATCGCTTTCACAGCGTCTGTTTTCTCACGGGCCAACTGGTGGGGATCGAGCGTTGCCTGATTGAGAGCGATAACTGACTCGGCAATACGCCAGGTTGGAGAACCGTTGAGAGCGACCATTGCCGCTTCATCAAAGTGCATACCGTAACGACCAAGCACCTCGTGCCAGGCCTTACGATGCGTCGGTTCTGTATCGAGGATGGTGCCATCCATGTCGAAAATCAGGCCTGCATAGCGCTCGTACATCATGCTCTCACTCACTGGATAACAGAACGTTACTTTAACGTAAAAAGGGGTCGCTTGTCGCCGCCAGCCGAAAACAACAGAGGCACCGCGAAGGTGCCTCTGAGTTAAAGTGGTTGGCGTTACTTAACCTGCATGTCGTTTTCGACCACACGCACGCCTGTGACGTTACGCGTCAGCTCGACGGCACGATTGGCAATCGCCTGGGAAGACACGAACCCGCTCAATTGTACGCGGCCTTTAAAGGTCACAACGCTGATTTCATTGGATTTGACGTCTTTATCGCTGAACAGCGCGGATTTCACCTTAGTGGTGATCACCGTGTCATCGATATAGCCGCCAGTGCTCTCTTTGGTTGACGATCCCGCACAGCCCGCCAGGGATACGGCGAAAATGCCCGCTGCACAGAACGCAGAGACAGCTTTGAACCATTTCATGGATTTCTCTCCTTGCTACCTGAAAACAGATTGAATACAGATATAAATTAGCCTGGACAGGGAAAGATGCCAATACTGAACAAGGGGTTAAGGAGTTTTCTGGGGGAGATTCTTAGAAAGTGCTATGTCTCCCTGATGTTTGCTGAGAAATCGAACTTCTCAGAAGAGTTATCATCGTTGATAGTTGGGGAGAATATGGTGCATCCGGGAGGATGACTCGCCGGAGGCTCGCCCTAAAGGGCCGTTGCTGAAGCAACGTTATCCTCTCTCGTGCTCGCTGAGAAAATGAATTTCTCTGGGGCATTATCATTGCGGATAGTTTGGGAGAATATGGTGCATCCGGGAGGATTCGAACCTCCGACCGCTCGGTTCGTAGCCGAGTACTCTATCCAGCTGAGCTACGGATGCATCGGGAATTGCTGAGGTACTGCTGATTTTCTCTGAAGCGCTATCATCGCTGATAGTTGGGGAGAATATGGTGCATCCGGGAGGATGACTCGCCGAAGGCTCGCCCTAAAGGGCCGTTGCTGAAGCAACGTTATCCTCCCTGGTGCTTGCTGAGAAATCGAATTTCTCTGAAGCGCTATCATCGCTGATAGTTGGGGAGAATATGGTGCATCCGGGAGGATTCGAACCTCCGACCGCTCGGTTCGTAGCCGAGTACTCTATCCAGCTGAGCTACGGATGCATCGGGAATTGCTGAGGTACTACTGATATCGCGTATTGCGTAAGAATGGTGCATCCGGGAGGATTCGAACCTCCGACCGCTCGGTTCGTAGCCGAGTACTCTATCCAGCTGAGCTACGGATGCATCAGGATTACTGCTTTACTGCGGATTTGATTGCCATCTAATAACAACAACCAAAAAATATAGTGCATCCGGGAGGATTACTCGCCGAAGGCTCGCCCTAAGGGCCGTTGCTGAAGCAACGTTATCCTCCCTCGTGCTTGCTGAGAAATCGAATTTCTCTGAAGCACTATCATCGCTGATAGTTGAGGAGAAGATGGTGCATCCGGGAGGATTCGAACCTCCGACCGCTCGGTTCGTAGCCGAGTACTCTATCCAGCTGAGCTACGGATGCAAAATGGCGGTGAGGCGGGGATTCGAACCCCGGATGCAGCTTTTGACCGCATACTCCCTTAGCAGGGGAGCGCCTTCAGCCTCTCGGCCACCTCACCACACGCCTCTTTCGAGTGCTTCGAGTTACTCGTAAGAGCTTCTCGTCGCTGCGTGGCGCACATATTACTTTCTGGGACTTATAAGTCAAACAATTTTTCCTGAGCTTTTACCGTTTGCACACTTCACACCCAATTAGCCTGCAAAAACGGCAAAAAGAGCGATTTATCAACAAACAAATCTGCTGCAATACTCGAAATCATCAGGCATTAGCCAGCGAGGAACTAACATAAAGAGTTGGGGAAAAACAAAGAGAGTTAGAGAAAACGGGAAAAACAGAGGGGGGGAAGAGAGAGTGCGTCTCACCGGGGAGGTGAGACGCGGAAAACTTAGTAACTGGACTGCTGGGATTTTTCAGCCTGGATACGCTGGTAGATCTCTTCACGATGGACAGAGACTTCTTTAGGGGCGTTTACGCCGATGCGTACCTGGTTGCCCTTCACCCCTAAAACTGTCACGGTGACCTCATCTCCAATCATGAGGGTCTCACCAACTCGACGAGTCAGAATCAGCATTCTTTGCTCCTTGAAAGATTAAAAGAGTCGGGTCTCTTGTATCCCGGCATTATCCATCATATAACGCCAAAAAGTAAGCGATGACAAACACGTAAACGTGTAAGCAGTCACGGCATTACATTCTGTTAAACGTAAGTTTAGCCGATTTACACAATTTCAACCTGACTTTATCGTTGTCAGTCTTGCTATTGCAAGACGCCAGAACCCAAGGATTTTGGCGTCTGCCGCGTTTATAGTTATTACAGTTTTGCGCTGACCCAGCCTTTCACGCTGGCCAGTGCGGCCGGGAGAGCCGCTGCATCCGTACCGCCGGCTTGCGCCATATCAGGACGACCGCCCCCTTTACCGCCCACCTGCTGGGCGACCATACCAACCAGTTCCCCTGCTTTCACGCGATCTGTGACATCCTTAGATACGCCCGCAATCAGAGAAACCTTATCGTCTGCTACTGTGGCCAGTACCACAATCGTGGAACCTAACTGGTTCTTCAGATCGTCAACCATAGTACGCAGCATCTTCGGCTCAACACCCGCCAGTTCACTGACCAGCAGTTTCACGCCATTGATCTCTTCCGCTTTGCTGGAGAGGTTTGCACTCTCCTGCGCGGCAGCTTGCTCTTTCAGCTGCTGAAGCTCTTTTTCCAGCTGACGAGTACGCTCCATCACAGAACGCACTTTGTCGCTCAGGTTGTGACTGTCGCCTTTCAGCAGTTGCGCCACATCACTCAGCACATCGCTCTGCGCATGCAGGCTGGCGATTGCACCTTCACCGGTCACCGCCTCGATACGGCGAACACCTGCCGCTGTACCTGATTCAGACGTGATGCGGAACAGGCCGATATCACCAGTGCGAGAGGCGTGAGTACCGCCGCACAGCTCAGTGGAGAAATCGCCCATGCTCAGCACACGTACACGCTCGTCGTATTTCTCGCCGAACAGTGCCATCGCGCCTTTCGCTTTCGCGTCTTCGAGTTCCATGACGTTGGTTTCAATCGGCAGGTTGCGGCGAATCTGGGCGTTGACCAGATCTTCCACTGCACGGAGTTCTTCCGGCTTCATGGCTTCGAAATGGGAGAAGTCAAAGCGCAGCGCTTTGTCATTCACCAGAGAGCCTTTCTGCGCCACATGCGTACCCAGAACCTGGCGAAGTGCTGCATGCATCAGGTGCGTGGCAGAGTGGTTCAGCAGAATACGGGCACGGCGTGCTTCATCAACGTCTGCCTGCACAGCGTCACCCACTTTCAGGGAACCGCTGCTCAGCTTGCCGAGATGACCGATGGCCTGGCCGTATTTCTGGGTGTCCTGAACAGCAAAAGCAAAGCCCGCGCCTTTCAATTCACCTTTATCGCCAACCTGACCACCCGATTCTGCGTAGAACGGTGTCTGGTCCAGAACAACAACCGCATCCTGACCCGCAGAAATGCTGTCTACCGCTTTACCATCGACAAACAGCGCAGTGACTTTGCCGTTCAGTTCCAGATGGTCATAGCCTTTAAATTCAGAGGCGCTGTCAACGCGGATCATCGCGTTGTAGTCTGCGCCAAAACCGCTGGATTCACGCGCACGACGGCGCTGTTCTTCCATGGCGGCTTCAAAGCCAGCTTCATCAACTTTGAGGTTACGCTCACGGCAAACGTCTGCCGTCAGGTCAACCGGGAAACCGTAGGTGTCATACAGGCGGAAAGCCGTTTCGCCATCCAGCGTGTCGCCTTTCAGCTTCGCCAGTTCTTCGTCCAGCAGCGCCAGACCACGCTCAAGCGTGCGGGCAAACTGTTCTTCTTCAGTTTTCAGAACCTGCTCAACCTGCGCCTGCTGACGCTTCAGCTCTTCACCGGCAGACCCCATGACCTCAACCAATGGGCCAACCAGTTTCCAGAAGAAGCTCTCTTTCGCGCCCAGCATATTTCCGTGGCGAATGGCTCGACGGATGATGCGACGCAGCACGTAGCCACGGTTTTCGTTGGAAGGAATAACGCCGTCAGCAATCAGGAATGCGCAAGAACGAATGTGGTCAGCGATAACGCGCAGCGATTTGTTGCTGAGATCGGTAGCACCGGTCTCTTTCGCCACAGCCTGAATCAGGGTGCGGAACAGATCGATTTCATAGTTGGAGTTCACGTGTTGCAGGACGGCAGCGATACGCTCCAGACCCATGCCGGTGTCCACAGACGGCTTCGGCAGCGGTTCCATGGTGCCGTCAGCCTGACGGTTAAACTGCATGAACACGATGTTCCAGATTTCGATGTAGCGATCACCGTCTTCTTCCGGGCTTCCTGGAGGGCCACCCCAGATATGGTCACCGTGATCGAAGAAGATTTCAGTGCAAGGACCGCAAGGACCGGTATCACCCATCTGCCAGAAGTTGTCAGAAGCGTACGCCGCACCTTTGTTGTCGCCGATGCGGATAATACGCTCGCGAGGTACGCCCACTTCGTTGGCCCAGATTTCGAAAGCTTCGTCATCGGTTTCATACACGGTGACCCACAGGCGCTCTTTAGGCAGAGCAAACCAGTTCTCACCGGTCAGCAGTTCCCACGCGTATTGAATCGCATCGTGTTTGAAGTAATCGCCAAAGCTGAAGTTACCCAGCATTTCGAAGAAAGTATGGTGACGTGCGGTGTAACCGACGTTTTCCAGATCGTTGTGCTTACCACCGGCACGCACACAGCGCTGCGAGGTTGTCGCGCGGGAATAATTACGTTTGTCGAGACCAAGGAACACGTCCTTGAACTGGTTCATCCCGGCGTTGGTAAACAGCAGAGTTGGATCGTTGTTGGGTACCAGGGAGCTGCTGGCAACTACCTGATGTCCCTTACTATGGAAAAAGTCGAGAAACGCCTGACGGATCTCAGCGGTGCTCTTGCTCATAATTATCCTGGAATCACGCTAACGGATTGAAGCAGGCGGCATCTGAACAGTTTTTACACAATCAGGCAACCTTGCAGAAATAAAGTGGGAATAAGATAAGTTTTCTTTGGAGGGAAGTAAAATACCGAGTGCTTTAGTCCGCAAAATTTCGCCAAATTCCCTGTATATCCTCCATCAGATAGCCGCGGGTGAGCAAAAAGCGCTGAACTTTCACTTTTTCAGCAAAGGCGGTTGGCAGAGGTTCGCCGTATTTGCGCTGGGCCTGTTCGCGAGCAAGCTGCAACCAGTCAATTTCGCAATCAAACATCGCCTGATCGATATCGCTTCGGCTAATGCCTTTCTGGTTCAATTCCTGACGAATACGCGCCGGGCCGTACCCTTTGCGGCTTCGGCTGGCAATAAACTGGCGGGTAAAACGGGCATCGTCGAGATAGTTGCTTTCCAGACACCAGGCTACCACTTTATCGACATCTTCCGGTGGAGCATCAATCGGTTCCGGACCGTTTTTGGTCAGCACAGGTGCGACAAGTTTTCGCCGCAGTTCTTTCTCGCTATGATCTCGCATGGCCAGAATGCGAATCGCTCTGTCCAGCAATCGTGAATACGCCGAGCGTCGAGGTGAATTTTCAGACATATCTCGCCTTTTTCCTGCGTCGTAAAATGACAAAAGGGCCGCATCAGCAGCCCTCACATCCAGACAAAGAAGGAAAAAGCGTGGTTTTTCCTTCTTTGTGGCTATCAGCCGAAAATCAATGAATTGATTTTCCTTATTTTTTACTGAAAGACACCTTTTGCCCTACGCTGGAATCCGCTTTAGCATTGAGGGTAATCAGAAATCTTCGTGGGTTTCTTCAACGTCGCCCTGGTCAGGGACGAAAGCAGGTTTGTCATCCTGATTGCTCAGCAACAGTTCACGAACTTGCTTCTCGATCTCTTTCGCTGCCGCCGGGTTCTCTTTCAGCCAGGAGATAGCATTCGCTTTACCCTGACCAATTTTGTCACCTTTGTAGCTGTACCAGGCGCCCGCTTTCTCGATCAGCTTCTCTTTCACGCCAAGGTCAACCAACTCGCCCAGGAAGTTAATGCCTTCTCCGTAGAGGATCTGGAATTCAGCCTGTTTGAACGGCGCAGCAATTTTGTTTTTCACGACCTTCACGCGGGTTTCGCTACCGACAACGTTGTCGCCCTCTTTCACCGCGCCGATACGACGGATGTCCAGACGAACAGATGCGTAGAATTTCAGTGCGTTACCGCCAGTGGTGGTTTCCGGGTTACCGAACATCACCCCAATTTTCATACGGATCTGGTTGATGAAGATAAGCAGGGTATTAGACTGCTTCAGGTTACCGGCCAGCTTACGCATGGCCTGGCTCATCATACGTGCCGCGAGGCCCATGTGAGAGTCACCGATTTCACCTTCGATTTCCGCTTTCGGCGTCAGCGCCGCCACGGAATCGACGATGATGACGTCAACCGCACCAGAACGTGCCAGCGCGTCACAAATTTCCAGGGCTTGTTCGCCGGTGTCCGGCTGGGAACACAGCAGGTTATCGATATCAACGCCCAGTTTGCGTGCATAGACTGGATCCAGTGCGTGTTCCGCATCGATAAACGCACAGGTTTTCCCTTCGCGCTGTGCCGCCGCAACCACTTGCAGCGTCAGCGTGGTTTTACCGGAAGATTCCGGCCCATAAATCTCAACAATACGACCCATCGGCAGGCCGCCGGCACCCAATGCGATATCCAGAGAGAGCGAACCGGTGGAGATGGTTTCCACATCCATGGAACGGTCTTCACCCAGGCGCATGATGGAGCCTTTACCGAATTGTTTTTCGATCTGGCCCAGTGCTGCCGCCAACGCTTTCTGTTTGTTTTCGTCGATAGCCATTATTACTCCTGTCCGGGTGTTACCGCGTAAATTCTGTTTTGTTGTCGCAATTATACTGTATGGTCATACAGTATCAAGTGTTTTGTAGAAATTGTTGCCACAGCAGTTGTAAGGCATAAGTCGTAGCCTGACGCCGCACGGCTTCACGGTCTCCTGCGAAGCATGCTTGCCGGGTAAAGCCTTGTCCATTTGCACAGGCCAGGCCAAACCAGACGGTACCGACGGGCTTTTCTTCGCTGCCGCCATCCGGGCCCGCAATGCCGCTGACAGACAGCGCATACGTTGCGCGAGCGGCCCGTAAAGCACCAATCGCCATCTCCACCACCACCGGTTCGCTGACTGCGCCGTGGTTGAGCAATGTCTCTTCACGCACGCCAATCATCTGCGATTTCGCTTCGTTGCTGTAGGTCACAAAGCTACGTTCAAACCAGGCAGAACTGCCTGAGATGTCGGTGAGGACTTTGGCTATCCAGCCACCGGTGCAAGACTCTGCGGTAGTGACAGTTGCGCCCTGCGCCTTCAGCGCCAGCCCGACCTGTTCGCTCAGGGTCATCAATTCACGATCGTTCATCGTCATCCTCAAAGCCTGAAAAAGAGGGTCACAGAGTAGCACTTTCAACATCAAAAGGGGGACGAGGTGATGGTTTTACGAGGTGGGTTCAGGAAAATCGACAGCGCCCGACAAATGCCGGGCGCATCTCAGAATTACTTCATGCTATTGGCAAGGGAGTCGACATTATGACGCAACATTTTGACGTAGCTGTCAGCCACCCCGCCCGGTTTTGACAGCGCTTCCGGATACAGCTCACCGCCAGGTTGTGCGCCCGTCGCAGAAGCAATCTGCTTCACCAGGCGTGGGTCGAGTTGGTTTTCCATAAACCAGGTCTTCACACCGTCGGCCTTAATCTGATTGATCAATTGGCCCACCTGCGCCGCGCTGGCTTCGCTCTCGGAAGACAAGCCTTGCGGTGCCATGAAAGTCACCCCGTAAGCACGCCCGAAGTAACCAAAGGCGTCATGACTGGTCAGGACTTTGCGCTTAGCTTCCGGGATAGCGCTGAACCGGGACTTCGCCCAGCCATCAATTTGCCTGAGCTGCGCAATGTAGGCTTGCCCGCTGGCGTTGAGGGCTGCTTCATCTTGCGGATCGGCTTTCACCAGCCCGGCGAGAATGTTTTGTGCATACAACGCCCCGTTGGCGGCACTGTTCCAGGCATGAGGATCGGTAACGACTTTCCCGTCTTCATCAAGCGTATGGGTCTTCACCCCTTGTGAAGCGACAACCAGCTCGCCTTTAAACCCCGAAGCTTTCACCAGTCTGTCCAGCCAGCCTTCAAGGCCCAGCCCGTTGACCACCACCACATCAGCTTTACTCAAAAGCACGCTGTCTTTTGGCGAAGGCTCAAAGGTATGCGGGTCACCATCCGGGCCGACAAGCGTGTCCACGTGCACGTGTTCACCCCCAACTTGCTGCACCATATCGCCGAGCACAGAAAAACTAGCGACCACATTGAGCGTTTTTGCCATGACGCCTGGTGAGAGCGCCCCTAGCGCCAGTGCTAAAATAAACCCCGTTCTTTTCATCATTATTCCCCTTTATCAAAAAAGCGCTCGCAGACTGAAAGCCAGCCGGCTACGCGTGCCAAAAAATAGTGAAATGAAAAACAGCAGGCTGGCGGTGAGCACAATCGCAGGGCCAGCCGGCAGGTTTGCCGACCAGGACAAACTTAATCCGAGCCAGGCGCAGAATGCGCCGCTCACTGCGGCAAACAGCAAAATCACAGGTAAGGTTCTCGCCCAGCAGCGAGCGGCAATCGCGGGGAGCATCATTACGCCAACAGCCATCAGCGTGCCCAATACCTGAAACCCGGCGACCAGGTTAATGACCAGCAGCGCCAGAAACACGCCGTGCAGCAACGACGGCAAACGGCGTGAGTTAACTTCCAGCCAGGCGCTGTCGAATGCTTCACTGACAAAGCCGCGATACAGCGCGGCCAGTGCGATGAGCGTGAGGCTGGCAACTGCTGAGACAAACACTGCGGCGCTGCTGTCGACAGCCAGAATGGAGCCAAACAGTAAATGGAGGAGATCGACGCTTGATCTCCGGAGCGACACCAGCGTGACACCCAACGCCAGGGATCCCAGATAGAACCCAGCGAAACTGGCATCTTCTTTCAGCGGCGTGCGACGACTGACCCAGCCCGCAATCAGCGCCACCGCGATCCCGGCGATAAAACCGCCAATCGTCATCGCCAGCAGCGACATGCCGTTCAACAGGTATCCCACCGCCACGCCAGGCAATATCGCGTGCGAAAGCGCATCGCCCATCAGGCTCATCCGACGAAGCAGCAAAAACACGCCGAGCACAGTGGTGCTGACCGACAGCGCCAGGCACACCACCAGCGCCCGACGCATAAAACCAAATTCGATAAAAGGCTGGAAAAAGGTGTGCCAGATCATGCTTGCCTCGCGTGGTCAAAGGCCGGAAGCACAGACGCTGTGGCTCCCCAAAGCGCGTGTTGCGATTCAAGAAGCAGCGTTTCTGGGAAGTAACGAGCAACGCGCTGGTTGTCATGTAACACCGCCAGCACCGTTTGTCCGTCGCGATGCATGTCGAGGATGACCTCCATCAACAGTTGGCTGGTAGCCTCATCAATACCGGTGAACGGCTCATCAAGCATCACCAGCGGCGCTTGTTGTACCAGCACGCGGGCAAAAAGCATGCGCTGAAATTGGCCGCCAGAAAGCGCTTCAATAGGCATCTCCGTGAGCGCTGTCAGCCCTACTCTCTCCAGCGCTTGGGCAACACGACGACGCATTTCGCCACTCACGCCACGAAGCAGCGACACACGCGGCCACGCGCCCTGGCTAACAACATCTTTCACCGTTATGGGAAACTGAGACTCCAGCGCATGCCGTTGTGCCAGCCAGCCAATCACCGGACGCTGTTTTTGCCAGTGCATTTTTCCGCTCACGGGAGGGATAAATCCGGCCAATGTTTTGAGCAGCGTTGATTTCCCGCAGCCATTCACACCGACAATTGCGGTCAGCGAGCCCTCTTCAATAACGCCACAAAGCGCCGGGGTGATCGCGAGACGGTCGTAACCCGCGACAAGATGATCCAAAGCAATCATGGCAGCAGTACCGCCCACCAGGTGGCAGCCCAGAGCAAAGCCAGCAGCGCAACGGCGAAAGCCAGGCGCAGCAAACTGGAGGAAGTAAACAGGGAAAACGACATGGTCAGCGACTCACGTAAATATGTTATAACATAACAATAATGAGTTCAGGAGTAGTTGTAAATTGATGATGTGACGCGGGGATGTATCGGAATGTTTCGGAAATCCCCTCCCGCAGGAGGGGAAAAGGCATTACTGCTGAGCGCGAGCCATGGCGACAGCCTGACCAAGCTGCCAGACAGCCATCGCATAATGCGTGCTGTGGTTGTAGCGGGTGATCGCGTAGAAGTTTGGTAAGCCGTACCAGTATTCGTAGCCGGTCCCCACATCCAGACGCAGCAAACTCGCCTGCTGGTGATCGCCCAGAGATTGCGTTGGAGACAAGCCCGCCGCTGAAAGCTGCGAAATGCTGTAATTCGTTTTGAAGCCGTTATCCAGACCCGGCGCCTGACCCATTGCCGGAACGGCAACCTGATCGCCCTTCACCCAGCCATGCTGTTTGAAGTAGTTAGCCACGCTACCGATAGCGTCTTCCGGATCCCACAGGTTGATATGCCCGTCACCGTTGAAGTCCACCGCATACTGTTTGTAGGAAGACGGCATGAACTGACCGTAGCCCATTGCGCCTGCGAAGGAGCCTTTCAGATCCAGCGGGTCGTCCTGCTCATCACGCGCCATCAACAGGAAGGTTTCCAGCTCGCCAGAGAAATACTGTGCACGGCGAGGATAGTTGAAGGAGAGCGTCGCCAGCGCGTCGAGGATACGGGTTTTGCCCATCACGCGACCCCAGCGGGTTTCCACCCCAATAATGCCGACGATGATTTCCGGCGGCACGCCGTAGACCTGCCACGCGCGGGTCAGCGCATCCTGATACTGATTCCAGAAAGCCACGCCGTTTTGCACGTTATCTGGGGTGATGAACTGTTTGCGATAGCGCAACCACGCGCCATTCGGCCCTGTTGGTACCTGCGCCGTCGGTGCCTGCCTGTCCATCAGGCGCAGCACGTAATCCAGACGTTTCGCCTGAGAGAGAATTTCATGCAGTTGCTGACGATCAAAGCCATGTTTGCTGACCATAGAATCAATAAACTGCTCCGCCGCCGGGTTATTCGCAAAGTCGCCGCCCATCATAGTGACGTTGTGTTGCGGCTCCAGCAAAAAGCCCCCGGAGGACGGGGTTGCCGTAGGCGCTTCCGCCGTTTTCGGTTTGCTGCTACAGGCCGCAACCAGCACGCAGAGTGGGAGTAAGGTCAGATAACGACGCTTCAACATGTGACATCCATTTAGCAATTTCAGCAAAGGCAATCATGGTAAAGCATCCCGAAGTCTGCAAGGAAGCGCTACCTGCATTAAAAACAAATCTTTCATTTTTACGCTTCCACCTCTCATCACTCTCGTCTCGGCATTTCGCCACAAACTTTCACAATGAATATTTTATCTTTCATTTTGAGATCTAATTAACACATTAAAACCTTTCAAAGTGATTATTATTGCAGCCAGTTGCACAAGAACACTCACAGGAGAGAACAATGATCGAAACCATTACCCATGGCGCCGAGTGGTTCATCGGACTGTTTCAGAAAGGCGGAGAAGTGTTTACCGGGATGGTGACCGGGATCCTGCCGCTGCTGATCAGCCTGTTGGTTATCATGAATGCGCTGATCAACTTTATCGGCCCTGCCCGCATTGAAAGATTTGCTCAACGCTGTGCGGGCAACCCTGTTTCTCGTTATCTGGTTTTGCCTTGCATAGGCACGTTTGTGTTTTGTAACCCGATGACGTTGAGCCTTGGGCGTTTTATGCCGGAGCGCTACAAACCCAGCTATTACGCCGCAGCCTCTTACAGCTGTCATTCGATGAACGGTCTGTTTCCGCACATCAACCCGGGCGAATTGTTCGTGTATCTCGGCATTGCCAGTGGATTAACCACGCTGGGCTTGCCGCTGGGCCCGCTGGCCGTGAGCTACTTGTTGGTCGGTCTGGTGACCAACTTCTTCCGTGGCTGGGTCACCGATCTGACCACCGCCATTTTCGAGCGAAAAATGGAGATTCAGCTTGAACAAACCGTTCGCCTTTCAGGAGCCACAGCATGAGCCGCATCCGTATTGAAAAAGGCACCAGCGGCTGGGGTGGCCCGCTGGATCTGGACGTTATCGAAGGGAAAAAGATTGTTTACATCACTGCAGGCACCCGTCCGGCCATCGTCGACAGACTGGTGGAACTCACCGGCTGGCAGGCGGTAGACAGTTTTAAGGAAGGAGAACCTGCAGAGGCTGAAATTGGTGTGGCGGTTATCGACTGTGGCGGCACGCTGCGCTGTGGCCTCTATCCCAAACGACGCATTCCCACCGTCAACATTCACTCGACAGGAAAATCCGGCCCGATGGCGCAGTACATCGTTGAGGATATTTATGTTTCTGGCGTGAAAATGGAAAACATTCAGCTCATGGAAGACTCCGCTACGCCGCAAAGCTCTCGTGCCAGCACTGCGCCGCGTGAGTACGACACCAGCAAAAAAATCACAGAACAGAGTGATGGGCTGCTGGCAAAAGTGGGCATGGGAATGGGGTCAGCTGTTGCCGTATTGTTCCAGTCCGGCCGTGACACCATTGATACCGTGCTGAAGACAATTCTGCCGTTTATGGCGTTCGTCTCGGCGCTGATCGGCATCATCATGGCCTCTGGGCTTGGCGACTGGATTGCGCACGGCCTGGCTCCGCTCGCCAGCCACCCACTCGGTCTGGTGACGCTGGCACTTATTTGTTCCTTCCCGCTGCTGTCACCGTTCCTCGGCCCAGGTGCAGTGATTGCGCAGGTTATCGGCGTGCTGATTGGGGTACAAATCGGGCTTGGGCATATTCCCCCGCACCTCGCTCTGCCCGCTCTCTTTGCGATTAACGCTCAGGCGGCCTGCGACTTTATTCCCGTTGGGCTTTCGCTTGCCGAAGCCAGACAGGACACCGTTCGCGTTGGCGTGCCTTCCGTACTGGTCAGCCGTTTTCTCACCGGCGCGCCGACAGTGCTGATTGCCTGGTTTGTCTCTGGCTTTATCTATCAATAAGGAGTGACCGATGTCCGTCATTTATCAGACCACTATCACCCGCATTGGCCAAAGCGCCCGCGAGGCGCTGGGCGACAGCATGCTCATTACTTTTCGCGAAGGCGCGCCGGCCGACATTGAAGAATATTGCTTCATTCATTGCCACGGCACGCTCAGCGGCGCCCTGCTACCCGGCGGCGAGTTACGGCTAGGCGACAAACGTTATCCCGTCACCGCCGTCGGTGACGTCGCCGAGCAGAACCTGCGCGAACTTGGCCACATTACGCTGCGCTTCGACGGACAGCATGAAGCGGAATATCCGGGTACCGTCCACGTGGATGGCCTCGTGCCACAGGCGCTCGCCACCGGCTGCACACTTACATTCGTTGCATAATTTAAGGAGAGAAGTATGAATCAGGTTGCCGTTGTCATTGGTGGAGGACAAACCTTAGGGGAGTTCCTTTGCCGTGGGCTGGCCGCAGAAGGCTATCGCGTTGCGGTGGTTGATATTCAAAGCGAAAAAGCAGCCCGGGTTGCCAGCGCCATTAATCAGGAGTTTGGCGAGGGCGTGGCTTACGGATTTGGTGCCGATGCCACTAGCGAGCAAAGCGTGATGGCGCTGGCGCACGGCGTGGATGAGATTTTTAACCGTGTCGATTTGCTGGTCTACAGCGCCGGAATAGCCAAAGCAGGCTTTATCAGCGACGTCGCGCTGGGCGATTTTGACCGCGCGTTGAAGGTGAATCTGGTGGGGTATTTCCTCTGCGCTCGCGAGTTTTCCCGTCTGATGATCCGCGACGGCATTCAGGGACGCATCATTCAGATCAACTCGAAATCCGGCAAAGTGGGCAGTAAACACAATTCCGGCTACAGCGCGGCGAAATTCGGCGGCGTGGGCCTGACGCAATCACTGGCGCTCGATTTGGCGGAATACGGGATAACCGTTCACGCGTTGATGCTCGGCAACCTGCTGAAATCGCCGATGTTCCAGTCTCTGCTTCCGCAATACGCCACCAAGCTCGGCATCAAGCCGGAAGAAGTGGAGCAGTATTACATCGATAAAGTGCCGCTCAAGCGCGGCTGTGATTATCAGGATGTGCTCAACACACTGCTGTTCTATGCCAGTGACAAAGCCTCTTACTGCACCGGGCAGTCTATCAATGTGACCGGTGGGCAAGTGATGTTCTGACCGTGTTTCCCGGTAACAATGCGCTTGCCGGGAAACCAATATGACGTCCAGGTAGATACTGTTATGCCACGCAAGCATTTTCTGTGTGCAACGTGGCATCGAACGGGCGTCCTGATTTCAGGACGCCGTACGCCACTTGTGCCAGT
>NZ_JBJDNI010000042.1:0-26236 GCF_044900545.1 Scandinavium sp. NPDC088450
CAGTTGCGACGCGCTTTAGCGCTCTGTCGCGAGGTGGCGTATATTACGCTTTCCTCTTTCAGAGTCAACCCTCAATTTCAGGATTTTTTCTCTTCGTTGCTACGACCATCTTGTGAAGTGTTTCACGTTGTCGTCTCAACGGATGCGCATTATAGGGATCCCAATTTTTTGCACAACCCTTTTTTTCGATCTTTTTTCTGATAGCTGTTTTTTCATTCTCTTTGCCCAGATCCCATACGATCTGCTGCTTTTTTGAGGTGTGAAAGCCCCGTTTAAGGCCGATAATAGCCGTCATCACCTGCGATCCTTTCTCTATAGAGGTAAACATGTCTGCAAATATTCGCCCTTATCAGTCTTTGCGCCCCACATTGGGTGAATGCGTAATGATCGATTCCACCAGCGTCGTTATCGGTGACGTCCGTCTTGCCGATGATGTCGGCATCTGGCCATTGGTGGTCATTCGTGGCGACGTGAACCACGTGGCTATTGGCAAACGCACCAACATTCAGGACGGCAGCGTTTTGCACGTCACCCACAAATCCGCCACCAATCCGGAAGGCAACCCGCTTATTGTGGGTGAAGACGTTACCGTAGGGCATAAAGTGATGTTGCACGGTTGCACGATCGGCAATCGCGTTCTGGTGGGAATGGGATCTATTTTACTGGACGGTGTTGTCGTAGAAGATGATGTGATGATTGGCGCTGGCAGCCTGGTGCCGCAAAACAAACGTCTGGAAAGTGGCTTTCTTTATTTGGGCAGCCCGGTAAAACAGATCCGCCCATTAAAGGAGAAGGAGCTCGAAGGCCTGAAGTACTCCGCCAACAACTATGTGAAATGGAAGAATGACTATCTGGCTCAGGAAAGCCAGAACCAACCTTGATCGTCTTCCCGCTGTTCACGGATAGCTTCTTCAGCTTCTTCCTCCAGATCCCAGCGATGCTGACGAAAACTCTCCAACCAATATGCTGGCGTGCCGCTGCCAAAGCGGCGCACCAGTGATTCCAGCGATAGCGCGCACTGCATCTGGAAGCCAGAGACTAACGCCGGGAAGCTGATGCACTGTCGGCTTTCATCCCACTCTTCGCGATCGGGAAACAGGATTGCCTGGTTCACAATGCCAGCTCTTTCTTCAGTGATGCGATCACGGGTGCAATCTCAGGCATCAGGCCGTGCCAAAGCAATACCGCGTGTGCTGCCTGTGCCACTAACATTCCCAAACCATCTGCACACTGTCTGGCACCCTGTTGTTCACACCAGTTCAGGAATGGTGTGTTTCCTTTCTGGTAAAACATGTCATAACAATGAATGCCTGAATGAATGAGCGAAGCTGGGATCGCTGGCACATCGCCCCCGATTCCACTTGAGGTAGCGTTAATAATCAGATCGAACTCTTCACCCGCCAGCTGATCCATTGCCACCGCCCGGATGCTCCCCGTATGAGCAAAGATCGTTGCTAACTCCTGGGCTCGCGCGAAGGTGCGGTTAGTGATTGTCACCGCACAGTCGGGAGAAAGCAGCGGCATGATCACTCCGCGAGCAGCGCCACCTGCACCCACCAGCAGAATACGAAATCCTGGTTTGATAAAAGCAAGGCGCTCCAGATCGCTCAGCAAACCGATGCCATCCGTGTTATCGCCCAGCAACCGCCCATCTTCAAGGCGCTTGAGGGTATTAACCGCCCCCGCCATCGCGGCACGCTCCGTCAATTCATCAGCTCTGGAAAATGCTTCTTCTTTAAAGGGCACTGTGACGTTGCAGCCCTTTCCACCTGCAGCCAGGAACGCGTCCAGGGCTGCGTTAAAGGCTTCCCTTGGAGCAAGCACACTGCCATAGGGATGCTCAATGTTCAGCTGCAGCGCGAATTGCTGATGAATAAAAGGCGATTTGCTATGCGCAATCGGATTGCCAAAAACTGCATACGCTTCCATGAGCTTACCCCTGGCGGAAAAGTTCGCCCGTCAGGGCATCGCGAATTTCGGAAGGATTAAGCCGACCGCTGGTCTCTCCCACCACCACAGGGAACGCTTCACCAAACTGAGCGACCACTTCAGCGGTCGTCCGACAAGGAGGTTGCCCCGTCAGATTTGCACTGGTTGAAACCAGGGGTTTGCCATACGCCTTGCACAGTTCAACCACCAGCGGATGGTCGGTAACGCGTACAGCCAGGGAATCAAAACGCCCGGTAAGCCAACGCGGTGTCGAGGCGCGAGCAGGGAAAACAAACGTCACCGGCCCTGGCCATTTCGAAAAAACGGCTTCGCGCTGCGCATCAGACAGCATTGAATCGTCAATATACGGTTTGAGTTGCTCGTAATCAGCCGCGATTAAGATCAAGCCTTTTTCGACGGGCCTCTGCTTAAGTTCAAGCAAGCGCATGACGGCCGTTTCGCTGTCGGGATCGCAACCGACACCAAAAACAGCTTCAGTAGGATAAGCGATGACTTCTTTGTTTTTGAGCGCGATGAGAGCTTTCGTCACGCTTTCTGTTTGCAGGTTATTGTTCACTGATCTTTCGCCGGGACCGGCTTTCCACATTGTTTACTGGCACAGAAAAGCTTCACGCCTTGCGCCGTTTTCTTTTCGATAAGCAGTGGATAATGACACGTTGGGCATTCCCCCACTGCCGGTTTGAAATTCAGGACAAACTGGCAATCAGGATAGCGATCGCAAGAATGAAAGGTTTTGCCATAACGAGAGCGACGCTGTACCAGGTGCCCTTCATGGCACTGCGGGCACGCGATAGTCGTGTCATCAGGTTTATCGATAAGCTCGGTATGTTCACAAGCGGGATACTGGCTACACCCAATGAACATCCCAAAACGCCCCTGACGAAGCACCAGTTCAGCCCCGCATTCCGGGCAGAGTTGACCTTCCAGAATCTTAACAATATGCCCGTCCGCCTGGCTTTTCAGGGGGCGTACATAGTCACATTCCGGATAATGGGAACAACCAAGAAAGGGCCCGTGTTTACCGGACCGGATAACGAGTGGAGCCCCGCACTGTGGGCAGGGCTCGTTTTTGGGCACCGAAAACAGTGCTGATTTGGCCATAACAACTCTTGTCGCTACACAATGGAATCAGTGCAGCATACCGTCATTTACTTCGAAGAGTAATTCTTCCATTTGCTGATAGGCATTTTCACAGCCTGGAATGTTAAACAGCACCATCAGAATGACCCATTTCAGGTCTTCCAGTTCAAACTCTGCGGCATCCAGCGCCATGACGCGTTCAATAACCATTTCACGCGTTTCGAGGTTTAGCACCTGAATCTGCTCCAGGAATAACAAAAATCCCCGGCAACTGGCATCCAGCCTTTGGCACTCTTCTGCGGTATAGATACGCACAGAGAGCGGATCAGAAGCCAGCTGCATCGGCTCGGCGAGCCCTTCCTGATAGTCAGCCAGCTTTTCCAGCCAAAGTAGCGCGTTGTAGATATCTTCACGGTCAAAACCGGCGTCGGTGAGATCCCGAGTCAGCTTGTCCTGGTCCACCCGCATTTCTGCTTCGTTATGGATGTAAGTCTCAAACAAATACATCAGTACGTCGAACATGGCATGCCCTCCTCAATCGGACATAGCCGCCGGGTACAGCTGCGATCCACCCTGCTAACTCCAGTTCGAGTAATTGAGCTACCGTCACTGGCACAGGTTGGCCGGCACGTTCAGCGACAACGTCAACAGGTGTTACCTCATCTCCTACGTTAGCCAGGAGCTCCGGAAATGGCAATGCCGTGAGCTCCCTATCCGGGGAATAATTTGAATTTTCAGTCTCATCTGGCAACGGATACCGCCCGTATTGCAAATTTTCCAGAATATCCTCGACCGTGGTCACTGGCGTGGCACCCTGTTTAATCAGCCAGTGTGGCCCCTCTGAACCCGGACTCCCAAGCGGCCCGGGCAGAGCGAAAACTTCTCGTCCTTGTTCCAGCGCCGTTCGGGCAGTTACGAGCGAACCACTTTTTATCGCAGCCTCAATGACCAGCACACCGCAACTCAGACCACTGATGATGCGATTACGTCGGGGAAAATTGGCTGGCCAGGGAGGCTGAGCCAAAGGAAATTCACTGATCAGTGCGCCCCCACTTTCAAGAATGCGATGGCTCAGCGAAGCATGGCGGCGTGGATAGGTATGAAAAAGACCGTTTCCCAGTACAGCCACCGTTTTCCCTGAAGCAGCCAGTGTTGCACGATGGGCTATGCCATCAATGCCCAGCGCCAGCCCGCTGGTAATCGTGAACCCTTTGCGTGACAACGCTTCACTAAATGCGGTTCCCCAGCGTTCACCGTACAAGGAGTGATTACGGCTGCCGACAATGGCGACCTGTATAGAGGAAAGCAAAGTGACATTCCCGGCGACAAATAACGCAATGGGATAATCGGTTGTCGCTCGTAATACTGAAGGGAAAGCAGGATCGTTTGCGCTAAGCAGAGAATGATCGGGCTCTTCCAGCCAGGCCAGTGTCTGCGATAACTCCCGCTCTGAGAGGGAGAAAAATTGCTGAATTTGCTTTAGCGTCAACCCCTTTGCTTTTAGCCGTTCAGCATCGAGGGTTCCATCATTACAAAGCTGACTGAGCAAGGTGGACGCGATATCGCCATACACACCCTTCACTGTCATCAGGCGAAGCACTATTTCTGTGGGTGTCATCCTTTGTCCCCCTTGCCACATGCACGTTGAGCAATCTTTGCGATTGGTCACTGATGCTGTCAATCAGAGGGGGATTTGTCTAGAATAGAGGTAATAATCTTTCCAACTCCTGAACACAACTCTGGATAATTATGTCAGTTTTGCAAGTGTTACATATCCCGGACGAGCGTCTTCGCAAAATCGCTGAACCGGTTAAAGAAGTGAATGCAGAAATTCAGCGTATCGTTGACGATATGTTTGACACCATGTACGCCGAAGAAGGCATTGGCCTGGCGGCTACACAGGTGGATATTCATCAGCGCATCATTGTCATCGATGTCTCTGAAAACCGTGATGAGCAACTGGTACTGATCAACCCTGAACTGCTGGAGAAAGAAGGCGAAACAGGGATTGAAGAAGGTTGCCTGTCTATTCCTGAACAACGCGCCCTGGTGCCACGTGCAGAGAAAGTGAAAATCCGTGCGCTCAACCGTGAAGGTAAAGCGTTCGAACTGGAAGCTGATGGCCTGCTGGCAATCTGCATTCAGCACGAGATGGATCATCTGGTGGGCAAACTGTTCATCGACTATCTGTCACCGCTGAAACAGCAGCGCATCCGCCAGAAAGTTGAGAAACTGGATCGCTTAAACGCCCGCGCTTAAGGATAAGAACACTCGTGTCAGAATCACTTCGCATTATTTTCGCAGGTACCCCTGACTTTGCAGCGCGTCATCTTGACGCGCTGTTGTCTTCCGGGCACCAGGTCGTGGGTGTCTTCACCCAGCCCGATCGTCCGGCTGGCCGCGGTAAAAAGCTAATGCCTTCCCCGGTTAAAGTCCTGGCTGAAGAGAAAGGTCTGCCGGTTTTCCAGCCCGCATCACTTCGCCCGCAGGAAAACCAGCAGCTCGTTGCCGAGCTTAACGCCGATGTCATGGTAGTGGTTGCCTACGGTCTTATCCTGCCCAAAGCGGTGCTGGATATGCCGCGCCTCGGTTGCATCAATGTGCATGGATCGTTGCTCCCACGCTGGCGTGGTGCAGCACCTATTCAGCGTTCTTTGTGGGCTGGTGATGCCGAAACAGGCGTCACTATCATGCAAATGGACGTCGGTCTGGATACTGGAGATATGCTCCACAAGCTCTCCTGCCCGATTACGGCAGAAGACACGAGCGGTTCCCTGTACGATAAGCTCGCTGAGCTGGGCCCGAAAGGACTGATAGAAACGCTGCAACAACTGGCAAGCGGGACGGCAAAACCTGAAGTTCAGGATGAAGCACTGGTCACGCACGCCGAAAAGCTCAGCAAAGAAGAAGCCCGTGTTGACTGGTCACTCTCTGCCGCACAGCTTGAGCGCTGCATTCGCGCCTTCAATCCATGGCCAATGAGTTGGCTTGAGATTGACGGGCAGCCGGTAAAAATCTGGCAGGCCAGCGTTATTAACGAAAAAACGAATGCCCAGCCCGGCACCATTGTGGATGTCAGCAAGCAAGGTATTCAGGTGGCGACAGCAGAGGGCATTCTGAATCTTCAATCGCTACAGCCTGCGGGCAAAAATGCGATGAGCGCTCAGGATCTGTTAAATTCACGTCGGGAATGGTTTATTCCCGGCAACCGTCTCGCCTGACGGTTCTTATTTCAAGCCCGGTACTGCCGGGCCTTTTCATTTTTAAGCATATGAAAAAGAATATTAATTTACGTAGCCTCGCCGCCCAGGCTGTCGAGCAGGTCGTTGAGAAGGGTCAGTCACTGAGTAATGTACTGCCCGGACTGCAGCAAAAAGTGGGCGAAAAAGACCGGGCACTTTTGCAGGAACTCTGCTTCGGTGTCCTTCGTACTCTTTCCCAGCTTGAGTGGTTCATCAATAAATTGATGGAACGCCCGATGACAGGCAAGCAGCGTACCGTTCATTACCTGATTATGGTTGGACTGTATCAACTCCTGCACACCCGCATTCCAGCACACGCTGCTCTTGCCGAAACAGTGGAAGGTGCTGTAGCAATTAAACGCCCACAGCTTAAGGGCCTGATTAACGGCGTCCTGCGTCAGTTTCAGCGAAATCAAGAAGCGTTGCAGGCAGAGTTTTCCACAACAGAGCTTCGTTTCCTGCATCCATCCTGGCTAGTGAAGCGCATTAAGAAAGCTTATCCGCAGCAATGGGAAGCGATTCTTGAGGCAAATAACCAGCGTCCACCAATGTGGCTTCGCGTGAACCGCAATCATCATAGTCGCGATGAATGGATGGCGTTGTCAGAAGAAGCCGGGATCACTGGGTTTTCTCACCCTGACTATCCCGATGCCGTGCGTCTGGAAACCCCTGTGTCTGTCCAGGCTTTACCTGGATTTAACGAAGGGTGGGTCACGGTTCAGGATGCATCAGCTCAAGGCTGCATGAATTTCCTGCGACCGGAAAACGGCGAGGTGCTCCTCGATCTTTGCGCGGCACCCGGCGGTAAAACCACACACATTCTTGAAGTAGCACCACAAGCCAATGTGATGGCGGTAGATATCGATGAACAACGCCTGTCACGTGTCTATGAAAACCTTAAGCGTCTTGGGATGAAAGCTCAGGTCAAGCAGGGTGACGGCCGCTTCCCTTCTCAGTGGTGTGGCGAGCAACAGTTTGACCGTATTCTGTTAGATGCCCCCTGTTCCGCAACTGGCGTCATTCGTCGCCATCCGGATATTAAATGGCTGCGCCGCGATCGAGACATCGCCGAACTGGCCCAACTGCAGGCGGAAATTCTGGATGCGACCTGGTCGCACCTGAAAACCGGCGGCACTTTGGTTTACGCAACCTGTTCCATTCTGCCTGAAGAAAACAGTGAACAAATTGCCGCATTCCTGAAACGCGCACCCGATGCCAAACTCACTGAAACTGGCGATGCAGCGCATCCAGGGCGACAAAACTTGCCGGCCGCAGAAGAAGGCGATGGCTTCTTCTACGCTAAGCTAATCAAACAGTGATGAATTAATGGATCGCGACTGATGAAAATTATCATTCTGGGTGCCGGACAAGTTGGCGGCACACTGGCGGAAAACCTGGTCGGCGAGAATAACGACATTACCGTCGTCGATACCAATGGCGATCGCTTACGCAGCCTGCAGGACAAATTCGATTTGCGTGTCGTACAAGGGCATGGCTCTCACCCGCGTGTTTTACGCGAAGCGGGAGCAGATGATGCTGACATGCTGGTCGCCGTCACCAGTTCGGACGAAACAAATATGGTCGCCTGTCAGGTTGCCTATTCGCTCTTTAATACGCCAAATCGTATCGCCCGAATCAGGGCTCCGGACTATGTGCGTGATGCAGAAAAACTCTTCCATTCTGAAGCCGTGCCTATCGATCACCTGATTGCCCCAGAGCAGTTGGTTATCGACAATATTTACCGTCTGATTGAATACCCGGGCGCATTGCAGGTGGTCAATTTTGCCGAAGGCAAAGTCAGCCTCGCCGTAGTAAAAGCCTATTATGGCGGACCACTGGTTGGGAATGCGCTGTCCACTATGCGCGAGCATATGCCGCACATCGATACACGCGTGGCCGCTATTTTCCGTCATGACCGTCCGATTCGCCCACAGGGTTCCACCATCGTCGAAGCGGGTGATGAAGTCTTCTTCATTGCCGCATCACAGCATATTCGTGCCGTAATGAGCGAGCTTCAACGCCTTGAAAAGCCTTATAAGCGCATCATGCTAGTCGGCGGGGGCAACATTGGCGCCGGCCTCGCGCATCGTCTGGAAAAAGACTACAGCGTAAAACTGATCGAACGCGACCAGCAACGTGCCTCTGAACTGGCCGAAAAGCTGCAAAATACGATCGTCTTTTACGGCGACGCGTCTGATCAGGAATTACTGGCTGAAGAGCATATTGATCAAGTCGATCTGTTTATCGCCGTCACCAATGATGACGAAGCGAATATCATGTCGGCCATGCTGGCCAAGCGAATGGGTGCTAAGAAAGTGATGGTGCTTATCCAACGCCGCGCTTACGTCGATTTGGTCCAGGGAAGCGTAATTGATATTGCGATATCTCCGCAGCAAGCAACGATCTCTGCGCTTTTAAGTCATGTCCGCAAAGCAGATATCGTGGGAGTCTCTTCACTGCGTCGCGGTGTCGCAGAAGCCATCGAAGCTGTGGCTCACGGTGATGAAAGCACCTCTCGCGTTGTTGGACGAGTGATTGACGATATAAAACTGCCGCCAGGAACGATTATCGGAGCCGTTGTGCGTGGTAACGAAGTAATGATTGCCAATGACAATCTTCGCATTGAACAAGGCGATCACGTCATTATGTTCCTGACAGATAAAAAGTTTATTACCGACGTCGAAAGGCTATTCCAGCCAAGTCCATTCTTTCTGTAACGACGTCAGGGCGCCCATCACGGCGCCCTTTTTAATTAACCCTTTATATTACATGGCTTATTTATTCCATCTGACATCAGCCCGGCAATGGCAATCGACTAAACATTTGTTAAACTTATAAACGTCAGCCAGCACAAGGAGTATAAAATGAGCATTATTAAAGAGTTTCGCGAATTCGCGATGCGCGGGAATGTTGTCGATTTGGCAGTGGGTGTGATTATTGGTGCAGCATTTGGCAAGATCGTGTCGTCACTGGTTGCCGATATTATTATGCCACCGTTAGGTCTGCTGATTGGGGGTATCGACTTCAAACAATTTGCCGTGACCCTGCGTGACGCACAAGGCGATGTGCCTGCTGTCGTAATGCATTACGGTGTGTTTATTCAGAATATTTTTGATTTCGTCATCGTGGCATTTGCCATTTTTATGGCAATCAAGCTGATAAACAAACTGAATCGTAAGAAAGAAGAGCCGGCTGCAGCGCCTGCCCCTTCAAAAGAAGAAGTCTTGCTGGCTGAGATCCGCGATCTGCTGAAAGAGCAAAATAATCGCTCTTAATCAGACTGCAGAAACAAGAAAGCCAGTGGTAAAAAAGTGCATCACTCTTTTGCCACTGGCCTCCCAGTTCCCTCGATTACCCTGTTTCCCTTTACGCTGATAACTTCCTTTCCCTTTCTTATTCTTCTCAACTCGCTGGCGAAAAAGCGGGTCATGCAACAGGGCTTCGATAGCATTATCTTTAATCTGCCCCTTCGTATGCTGATAGCGGCTCATAATATCTCCGGTAGGTGGGTTAATTCGGCGCGAGTGTAATCCTCTGCTTAGGGGAAATCAACACCCTGATTTGTCGGCTTCTGCACCTTGTTCTAACGCTTCAAGAATTGAACAGTAGACGCTACTGTGCGCAGAACCGCAGCAGGCATCATTGAGTCGCTGTAAAGAACGCCGCATCGTTTCTAATTCGGCAATGCGCGCCTCAACTTCACCTAATCTGGCCTGAACGATGCTTTTCGATTCCTGACAGGTGTGATGTTCGGGATCGATACGGATCGATAACAGTTCACGGATCGCTTCAAGTGTGAACCCTAACTGCCGTCCATGACGAATAAAACGCAGACGCTGCAGGTCGCTGTCCGAATAAAGTCTGAAGCCACCTTCAGTACGGACATCATGATCCATCATTTGCTGCTTTTCGTAATAGCGAATGGTGTCGGGTGTCACGCCAGCCAGTTTCGCTAACTCACCTATACGTAACATTATGACTCTCCATTGATTTTATTGAGGAGTTTCCCCGCATAGTCGCCATGAAGAAAGTCAGTGTTGAGTCCGGCTTGTTTAAGCTTTAGCTCAAGCAACGTGAATTGGCGGTGAAGTTCATTGAATCGCGGGTCGTCTTCACGAACGGTTTGCAGGAGATCGGCAAGCTGGAGTGCTTGCTTGCGCTGTTCAAGTTCTGGTGGAAGACATCCTGCATTTTTCAGCAATCTGTAACCGGCACGTAATTCTGCAGGCACATGATGGTCGTCATCAAGCTCCAAACGTTTACCACTGCCAGCCAAAGAGTCAAACTCGCCGTTACGTTGAGCATCGAGAATATGCCGTTCGGCCCACTGGTCCAGTAACCACATCATACTAACCTGAGTGAACAAAATGAGTACAGCTAGTGTAGAAGATTGGGGGGGTGAGGGTATAAAAAAACCCGCCGAAGCGGGTTTTTTTACTTCACTGCAAATTACTCTGCAGCTGCTTCTGCTTTCGCTTCTGAACGATCAACCAGCTCGATGTAAGCCATCGGCGCGTTGTCGCCTGCACGGAAACCACACTTCAGAATACGAGTGTAACCACCGGCACGGCTCGCGAAACGCGGGCCCAGTTCGTTAAACAGTTTTGCCACGATCTCGTTATCACGAGTACGGGCGAATGCCAGACGACGATTAGCAACGCTATCAGTCTTGGCAAGAGTAATCAGCGGCTCAACTACGCGACGCAGCTCTTTCGCTTTAGGCAGGGTCGTCTTGATGATCTCATGACGAACCAGTGAACCTGCCATGTTGCGGAACATAGCCTGGCGATGGCTGCTGTTGCGGTTCAGTTGACGACCACTCTTACGATGGCGCATGACCTTATCCTTCTCAGTAAAACCTTAACCTGTGATCCGGTTACTCGTCAGCAATGCTTGCCGGCGGCCAGTTTTCCAGGCGCATGCCCAGAGACAGACCACGAGAGGCCAGCACGTCTTTAATCTCGGTAAGAGATTTTTTACCCAAGTTCGGCGTTTTCAGCAACTCAACTTCGGTACGCTGTACCAGATCACCGATATAGTGGATAGCTTCTGCCTTGAGGCAGTTAGCAGAGCGGACAGTCAATTCCAGATCGTCAACAGGGCGCAGCAGGATCGGATCGAATTCTGGTTTCTCTTCTTTCACTTCCGGCTGACGTACATCACGTAAGTCAACGAAAGCTTCCAGTTGTTCAGCCAGAATGGTTGCCGCACGACGAATCGCCTCTTCAGGATCGATTGTGCCGTTGGTTTCCATTTCGATGACCAGCTTGTCCAGGTCGGTGCGCTGCTCAACACGAGCTGCTTCAACATTGTAGGCAATACGCTCTACAGGGCTGTAGCAGGCGTCGACCAGCAGACGGCCGATTGGGCGCTCATCTTCTTCCGAATGAATTCGGGCAGAAGCCGGCACATAACCGCGACCGCGCTGAACTTTGATACGCATGCTAATAGATGCGTTCTCATCGGTCAGGTGGCAGATCACATGCTGCGGCTTGACGATTTCAACATCACCGTCGTGGGTGATGTCGGCTGCGGTCACAGGGCCAATGCCAGATTTATTCAGAGTAAGAATAACTTCATCTTTACCCTGAACTCTCACCGCCAGCCCTTTCAGGTTGAGCAGGATTTCAAGGATATCTTCCTGAACGCCTTCTTTGGTGCTGTACTCATGAAGTACACCATCAATCTCAACCTCGGTCACCGCGCAACCCGGCATCGATGAGAGCAGAATACGGCGCAGTGCGTTACCCAGAGTATGGCCGAAGCCACGCTCTAAAGGCTCAAGGGTCACCTTGGCGTGCGTCGAACTCACTTGCTCGATATCGACCAGGCGCGGTTTTAGAAACTCTGTCACAGAACCCTGCATTGTGTCCTCTCTTTGGTACTAAGCTTTACTTGGAGTAAAGCTCGACGATCAGGTGTTCGTTAATGTCCGCAGACAGATCAGAACGCTCAGGCTGACGCTTGAACGTACCTTCCATCTTGCCAGCATCAACTTCCAGCCAGGTTGGCTTTTCACGCTGCTCAGCCAGCTCAAGAGCGGCTTTCACGCGAGATTGCTTTTTCGCTTTCTCACGAACGCTGACAACGTCATTCGCTTTAACCTGATAAGAAGCGATGTTAACAACACGACCGTTTACCATGATAGCTTTGTGGCTAACCAGCTGACGTGATTCAGCACGAGTAGCGCCGAAGCCCATACGGTATACAACGTTGTCCAGACGACCTTCCAGCAGAGCCAACAGGTTTTCACCGGTGTTGCCTTTCAGACGTGCTGCTTCTTTGTAGTAGTTACGGAACTGACGCTCCAGCACACCGTAGATACGGCGAACTTTTTGCTTTTCACGCAACTGCACACCATAGTCAGACAGACGCGGTTTACGCGCACCGTGCTGGCCAGGAGCTTGTTCAATTTTACACTTGGTATCGATCGCGCGAACGCCAGACTTCAGGAAGAGGTCTGTGCCCTCGCGACGGCTCAGCTTGAGCTTAGGACCCAAATATCTTGCCATTTTCTTTCTCCAACAATCCTAGAAAACGAGCGCGTTATACGCGACGTTTTTTCGGCGGACGACAACCGTTATGAGGGATCGGAGTCACATCAGTAATATTAGTGATGCGGAAACCAGCGGCGTTCAGAGCACGAATAGTAGATTCGCGACCTGGACCCGGACCTTTGACCATAACTTCCAGATTCTTGATACCGTAATCTTTTACGGCTTCAGCGCAACGCTCTGCTGCAACCTGAGCTGCAAACGGAGTGGATTTGCGTGAACCACGGAAACCGGAACCACCGGCTGTTGCCCAACCCAGTGCGTTACCCTGGCGATCGCTGATGGTAACGATGGTGTTGTTGAAAGAAGCATGGATATGAGCCACGCCGTCAGAGACTTGTTTTCTTACACGCTTACGTGCACGAACTGGTGCCTTTGCCATTATTCAATCACCCCGATTATTTCTTGATCGGTTTGCGCGGACCCTTACGGGTACGTGCGTTGGTCTTAGTACGCTGACCGCGCACTGGCAGACCACGACGATGACGCAAACCGCGATAGCAACCAAGGTCCATCAGACGCTTGATGCTCATGCTAACTTCACGGCGCAGATCACCTTCAACGACAAATTTGGCAACTTCGTCACGCAGCGTGTCGATTTGTTCTTCAGACAGCTCACTGATCTTAACATCTTCAGCGATACCCGCTGCAGCCAGAATGGCTTTAGAACGGGTCTTGCCGACGCCATAGATCGAAGTTAATGCGATCACGGCATGTTTCTGATCAGGAATGTTAATGCCTGCTATACGGGCCACTATGCACTCCTACTATTTAATATGTACGCACCATGCCGAAAAGCCCGTTTTCAGGATACTCAAATGGATACGTACAGACATACAAAAAGATTGGCTGGCTAATCTAGCCAGCTCAACCCAACTTTGCAAGAAAAATATGCGAATTAATCAGCCTTGGCGCTGTTTATGCTTCGGCTCGGCACTGCAAATCACACGGATGACACCATCACGCTTAACGATTTTGCAGTTACGGCATAATTTCTTGACGGAAGCACGAACTTTCATTTTTACTCTCCGTAACTTCTCGGGCGCCCTGTTAGCGGCCGTAGCCTTTCAGGTTCGCCTTCTTCAATGCAGACTCATACTGACTAGACATCATCAGAGTTTGCACTTGAGCCATAAAGTCCATAATCACGACAACAACGATGAGTAGCGATGTTCCACCGAAGTAGAACGGCACTTTCATTGCATCACGCATGAACTCCGGGATCAGGCAGATAAAAGTGATGTACAACGCACCAACCAGAGTCAGGCGGGTCATTACTTTATCGATATACTTCGCCGTTTGTTCTCCCGGACGAATTCCTGGTACGAATGCACCGGACTTCTTCAGGTTATCTGCTGTTTCACGTGGGTTGAAAACCAACGCTGTGTAGAAGAAACAGAAGAAGATGATTGCAGACGCATAGAGTAACACATAAAGCGGTTGTCCAGGCTGCAAATACAGCGAAATTGTTGTCAGCCAGTTCCAACCAGTACCGCCCCCGAACCATGACGCGATGGTCGCCGGGAACAGAATAATACTGGAAGCGAAGATTGCCGGGATTACCCCCGCCATATTCACTTTCAGCGGCAAATGTGTGCTCTGTGCAGCATAGACACGACGACCCTGTTGACGTTTCGCGTAGTTTACCACAATGCGGCGTTGACCACGTTCAACAAAGACAACAAAGAAGGTCACTGCAAATACTAATACTGCAACCAACAGCAACAGGAGGAAGTGCAGGTCACCTTGACGCGCTTGCTCGATAGTATGGGCGATGGCTGGCGGGAGACCCGCAACAATACCAGCGAAGATAATGATTGAGATACCGTTACCGATACCACGCTCAGTAATCTGTTCGCCGAGCCACATCAGGAACATGGTTCCTGTGACCAGACTTACAACAGCGGTGAAATAGAATGCAAAGCCTGGATTAATCACCAGACCTTGCATACCAGGCATATTCGGCAGACCGGTAGCAATACCGGTTGCCTGGAATATTGCCAGCACCAGAGTGCCGTAGCGGGTGTACTGGCTAATCTTGCGACGGCCAGATTCCCCTTCCTTCTTGATCTCCGCTAACGTTGGATGAACCACCGTCAGAAGCTGGATAATGATCGATGCCGAAATATACGGCATGATCCCCAGCGCGAAGATAGAAGCACGGCTGAGTGCACCACCAGAGAACATGTTAAACATTTCAATGATGGTGCCTCGCTGTTGCTCAAGCAGTTTGGCAAGTACAGCGGCATCAATACCAGGGATCGGAATAAAAGAGCCAATACGGAACACAATCAGCGCGCCGATAACAAACAGCAGTCTGCGTTTCAGCTCGCCTAAGCCACCTTTGGCACTTTGAAAATCTAATCCCGGTTGTTTAGCCATCTGCTACTTATTCCTCGATTTTACCGCCAGCAGCTTCGATAGCAGCACGAGCGCCTTTAGTCACGCGCAGGCCGTTAACAGTTACCGGACGAGTTACTTCACCAGCCAGAATCACTTTCGCGAATTCGATCTGGATGCCGATAATGTTAGCTGCTTTCAGCGTGTTCAGGTCAACTACGTCGCCTTCTACTTTAGCCAGATCAGACAGACGAACTTCAGCTGTGATCATTGCTTTGCGTGAAGTGAAACCGAACTTCGGCAGACGACGGTACAGAGGCATCTGACCACCCTCGAAACCGCGACGTACGCCACCGCCAGAACGAGAGTTCTGACCTTTGTGACCACGACCACCGGTTTTACCGAGGCCAGAACCGATACCACGACCCAGGCGTTTACCCGCCTTTTTAGAGCCTTCGGCCGGAGACAGAGTATTTAAACGCATCTCTTACTCCTCAACTTTAACCATGTAGGAAACCGCGTTGACCATACCGCGTACAGCAGGAGTATCCTCGCGCTCTACGGTGTGGCCAATACGACGCAGACCCAGGCCAAGCAGCGTTGCCTTGTGTTTCGGCAGACGACCGATTGCACTGCGGGTTTGAGTAATTTTAATAGTCTTTGCCATGGTCAATTACCCCAGAATTTCTTCAACGGATTTACCACGCTTGGCAGCGACCATTTCTGGAGAATTCATATTTTCCAGGCCATCGATAGTTGCACGAACCACGTTAATCGGGTTGGTGGAACCATACGCTTTAGCCAGAACGTTATGAACTCCAGCGACTTCCAGGACGGCGCGCATTGCACCACCGGCGATGATACCGGTACCTTCAGAAGCCGGCTGCATGAAGACACGAGAACCCGTGTGAACACCTTTTACAGGGTGTTGCAGGGTGCCGTGGTTCAGCGCGACGTTAATCATGTTGCGACGGGCTTTTTCCATCGCTTTCTGGATCGCTGCTGGAACTTCACGCGCTTTACCGTAACCAAAACCAACGCGACCGTTACCATCGCCTACTACAGTCAGAGCTGTGAAGGAGAAAATACGACCACCTTTAACGGTTTTAGATACGCGGTTAACCGCGATCAGCTTTTCCTGCAGTTCGCCAGCTTGTTTTTCGATGTGAGCCATCTTACACCTCTACCTTAGAACTGAAGGCCAGCTTCACGGGCAGCATCTGCCAGTGCCTGGACACGACCATGATATTGGAACCCGGAACGGTCAAAGGAAACATCTTTGATGCCTTTTTCCAGAGCGCGTTCAGCGACAGCTTTACCTACAGCTGCAGCAGCGTCTTTGTTACCGGTGTACTTCAGTTGTTCAGAGATAGCTTTTTCTACAGTAGAAGCAGCTACCAGAACTTCAGAACCATTCGGAGCAATTACCTGTGCGTAAATATGACGCGGGGTACGATGTACCACCAGGCGAGTTGCACCCAGCTCTTTGAGCTTGCGGCGTGCGCGGGTCGCACGACGGATACGAGCAGATTTCTTATCCATAGTGTTACCTTACTTCTTCTTAGCCTCTTTGGTACGCACGACTTCGTCGGCGTAACGAACACCCTTGCCTTTATAAGGCTCAGGACGACGGTAGGCACGCAGATCTGCTGCAACCTGACCGATCACCTGCTTATCAGCGCCTTTCAGCACGATTTCAGTTTGAGTCGGGCATTCTGCAGTAATACCTGCTGGCAGCTGATGATCAACAGGATGAGAGAAACCCAGAGACAGGTTTACTACATTTCCTTTGACCGCTGCACGATAACCTACACCAACCAGCTGCAGCTTCTTAGTGAAGCCTTCGGTAACACCGATAACCATTGAGTTCAGCAGGGCACGCGCGGTACCAGCCTGAGCCCAACCATCCACGTAACCATCACGCGGACCGAAGGTCAGTGCGTTATCAGCATGCTTAACTTCAACAGCATCGTTGAGAGTACGAGTCAGCTCGCCGTTTTTACCTTTGATCGTAATAACCTGTCCGTCGATTTTTACATCAACGCCGGCAGGAACAACGACCGGTGCTTTAGCAACACGAGACATTTTTTCCTCCGATTAGGCTACGTAGCAGATAATTTCGCCACCAAGACCAGCTTGGCGCGCTGCACGATCAGTCATAACACCTTTAGAGGTAGAAACAACTGCGATACCCAGACCGGCCATAACTTTTGGCAGCTCATCTTTTTTCTTATAGATGCGCAGACCTGGGCGGCTGACACGCTGAATGCTTTCTACAACAGCTTTACCCTGGAAGTACTTAAGAGTCACTTCCAGTTCCGGCTTGGTGTCGCCTTCAACTTTAAATTCTTCAATAAAACCTTCTTCCTTCAGCACGTTGGCAATTGCCACTTTCAGCTTGGAGGAAGGCATGGTGACCGCAGCTTTGTTCGCGGCCTGACCGTTACGGATACGGGTCAGCATATCCGCGATCGGATCTTGCATGCTCATCTGTCTTTACTCCCGTGATTCAATTGGTGACAATTACCAGCTAGCCTTTTTCAAGCCAGGTACTTCACCGCGCATTGCGGCTTCACGAAGCTTGATACGGCTCAACCCGAACTTGCCCACATAACCATGTGGACGACCAGTCTGGCGGCAGCGGTTACGCTGACGGGACGGGCTGGAATCACGCGGCAGACTCTGCAGCTTCAGAACTGCGTTCCAACGATCTTCGTCGGAAGCGTTAACATCAGAGATGATCGCTTTCAGTTCAGCGCGTTTCGCGAAGTATTTTTCAGCTAAAGCTACGCGTTTAACTTCGCGTGCTTTCATTGATTGCTTAGCCATTAAGTAACCCTACCTTACTTGCGGAACGGGAAGTCAAAGGCAGCCAGCAGAGCACGGCCTTCTTCGTCAGAATTCGCAGTAGTGGTAATGGTAATATCCAAACCACGTACGCGGTCGACTTTGTCATAGTCGATTTCTGGGAAGATGATCTGCTCACGGACACCCATGCTGTAGTTACCACGACCGTCGAATGACTTAGCGGACAGGCCACGGAAGTCACGGATACGAGGTACAGCAATAGTGATCAGGCGCTCAAAGAACTCCCACATGCGTTCGCCACGCAGAGTTACTTTACAGCCGATCGGATAGCCCTGACGGATTTTGAAGCCTGCAACTGATTTGCGTGCTTTGGTGATCAACGGCTTTTGACCGGAGATTGCTGCCAGATCAGCTGCTGCGTTATCCAGCAGTTTCTTGTCAGCGATCGCTTCACCAACACCCATGTTCAGGGTGATCTTCTCGACCCGAGGGACTTGCATGACAGAATTGTAGTTAAACTCAGTCATGAGTTTCTTAACTACTTCGTCTTTGTAGTAATCATGCAGTTTCGCCATCGTACTACTCCAAATTACTTGATAGTTTCGCTGTTAGACTTGAAGAAACGGACTTTTTTGCCGTCTTCGAATCTAAAGCCTACACGGTCAGCCTTGCCGGTTGCCGCATTGAAGAGTGCAACGTTAGAAACCTGAATTGCGGCTTCTTTTTCAACGATGCCACCTGGTTGGTTCAGGGCCGGAACCGGCTTCTGATGTTTCTTAACCAGGTTGATACCTTCAACAATGACCTTGCCGGAAGACAGGACATTTTTTACTTTACCGCGTTTACCTTTATCTTTACCGGTCAACACGATAACTTCGTCATCACGACGGATCTTCGCTGCCATGATTCGCTCCTTAGAGTACTTCTGGTGCCAGAGAGATAATTTTCATGAACTTTTCATTACGCAGTTCACGAGTTACCGGCCCAAAAATACGCGTGCCGATTGGCTGCTCGCTGTTATTGTTTAAAATAACGCATGCATTGCCATCGAAGCGAATGACAGAACCGTCCGGGCGACGAACACCCTTCTTGGTGCGCACCACTACCGCTTTCAGCACATCGCCTTTCTTCACCTTACCACGTGGAATTGCTTCCTTGATGGTAATCTTGATGATGTCGCCGACGCCTGCGTAGCGACGGTGCGAGCCACCCAGAACCTTGATACACATTACGCGACGTGCACCGGAGTTGTCGGCCACGTTCAGCATAGTCTGTTCTTGGATCATTTTAGTGCTCCGCTAATGTCAACTACTACTGAGACCCTAAAATCAGAGTCGTTAAAAAGCCCCATATCGAGGGCGCGGCATTATAACACCGCTCACAAGATAAGGGTAGAAAAAATAAACGGCTCATTGCTGAGCCGTTTATTCATAGTGAGAAGGGGTACTGTATTACAGAACCGCTTTCTCTACAACGCGAACCAGCGTCCAGGACTTAGTCTTGGACAGTGGACGGCATTCACGGATTTCAACCTTGTCGCCGATACCACATTCGTTGTTCTCGTCATGTACGTGCAGTTTGGTCGTACGCTTGATGAATTTCCCGTAGATCGGGTGCTTCACAACACGTTCGATGGCAACAACAATGGATTTCTCCATTTTATCGCTGACAACGCGACCTTGCAGAGTACGGATTTTATCGGTCATTACGCACCCGCCTTCTGAGTCAGTAAAGTCTTAACACGTGCAACATCGCGACGAACCTGCTTCAGCAGGTGAGTCTGTTGCAGCTGGCCGCTTGCAGCCTGCATACGCAGGTTGAATTGCTCGCGCAGCAGGTTAAGCAGCTCGGTGTTCAGCTCTTCAACGCTCTTTTCACGCAGCTCATTTGCTTTCATTACATCACCGTCTTAGTTACAAAGGTGGTTTTGATAGGCAGTTTCGCTGCTGCCAGGCCGAAGGCTTCACGGGCCAGCTCTTCCGGTACGCCGTCCATTTCATACAGGACTTTACCCGGCTGAATCAAGGCAACCCAATACTCCACGTTACCTTTACCTTTACCCATACGAACTTCCAGCGGCTTCTCGGTGATCGGTTTGTCCGGGAATACACGGATCCAGATCTTACCTTGACGCTTAACTGCACGGGTCATAGCACGACGTGCTGCTTCGATCTGACGTGCAGTCAGACGACCACGGCCAACAGCTTTCAGACCGAAAGTGCCGAAGCTAACATCCGTACCCTGCGCCAGACCACGGTTGCGGCCTTTGTGCACTTTACGGAATTTTGTACGCTTTGGTTGTAACATCAGCGACGCTCCTTATTTACGGCCTTTACGCTGCTGCTTTTTAGGTTGAGCAGCCGGTTCCGGTTGTTCAACAGCAGCCATACCACCAAGGATCTCACCTTTGAAGATCCATACCTTAACGCCGATTACACCGTAAGTGGTGTGCGCTTCAGAGGTGTTGTAGTCGATGTCAGCACGCAGAGTGTGCAGAGGTACGCGACCTTCGCGGTACCATTCGGTACGTGCGATTTCCGCGCCGCCCAGACGGCCGCTAACTTCAACTTTAATACCCTTCGCGCCCAGACGCATTGCGTTCTGTACAGCACGCTTCATAGCACGACGGAACATCACGCGACGTTCCAGCTGAGAAGTGATGCTGTCAGCAACCAATTTAGCGTCCAGTTCAGGCTTACGAACTTCGGCGATATTGATCTGTGCAGGAACGCCAGCGATATCCGCTACGACCTTGCGCAGTTTTTCTACGTCTTCGCCTTTCTTACCGATAACGATACCCGGGCGAGCAGTGTGAATAGTCACACGGATGCTCTTAGCCGGACGCTCGATAACGATACGAGATACGGACGCTTTAGCCAGTTCCTTAGTCAGGTACTGGCGGACTTTAAAATCGCTGTCCAGGTTGTCAGCGAATTCTTTGGTGTTCGCAAACCAGGTAGAGTTCCAAGGTTTTACAATACCCAGGCGAATACCATTAGGATGTACTTTCTGACCCATTGCTAGTCTCCAGAGTCTCAGCGATCGGACACAACCACAGTAATGTGGCTGGTGCGCTTCAGGATGCGATCTGCACGACCTTTCGCACGCGGCATAATGCGCTTCATGCTTGGGCCTTCGTCTACGAAAATTTTCGCAACTTTCAGATCGTCGATGTCAGCGCCATCGTTGTGTTCAGCGTTAGCAATGGCAGATTCCAGAACTTTCTTGACCAGTACAGCCGCTTTCTTATTGGTGTAGGTCAGAATATCCAGGGCCTGCGACACTTTCTTACCGCGAATCAGGTCTGCAACAAGGCGAACCTTCTGAGCAGAAGAACGAGCATGGCGATGTTGAGCTAAAGTTTCCATCTCTTCCTCCTACCTTATTTCTTCTTCGCTTTTTTATCAGCAGCGTGGCCGCGATAAGTACGAGTCGGTGCGAATTCACCCAGTTTGTGACCGACCATTTCGTCGGAAACAAATACCGGAACGTGCTGACGACCATTATGGACAGCGATGGTCAAACCGATCATGTTAGGAAAGATCGTTGAACGACGGGACCAAGTGCGCAGGGGCTTCTTGTCACCGCTTTCCACCGCTTTCTCTACCTTCTTCAGCAAGTGCAGGTCAATAAAAGGACCTTTCTTGAGAGAACGTGGCATGGCTTATCCTCTAATATTATTTGCTACGGCGACGTACGATAAATTTATCAGTACGCTTGTTGCTGCGGGTCTTCTTACCTTTGGTCTGAACGCCCCACGGAGTTACCGGGTGCTTACCAAAGTTACGACCTTCACCACCACCATGTGGGTGGTCGACTGGGTTCATCGCAGTACCGCGAACGGTAGGACGAACACCACGCCAGCGTGCAGCACCAGCTTTACCCAGAACGCGCAGCATATGCTCAGCATTGCCAACTTCGCCCAGGGTTGCACGGCAGTCTGCTTCGACTTTACGCATTTCACCAGAACGCAGACGCAGGGTGACATAAGCACCATCACGAGCAACGATCTGAACGTAAGTACCAGCGGAACGTGCCAGCTGACCGCCTTTACCTGGTTTCATTTCTACGTTATGAACGGTAGAACCAACCGGGATATTGCGCATCGGCAGGGTGTTACCTGCTTTGATTGCAGCATCAACGCCAGACTGAATCTGGTCGCCAGCTTTCAGGCCTTTAGGGGCCAGGATGTAACGGCGTTCGCCGTCTTTGTACAGAACCAGCGCGATGTTCGCGGAACGGTTCGGATCGTACTCAAGACGTTCAACAACTGCTGGGATACCGTCTTTGTTGCGTTTAAAGTCAACAATACGATAAGCCTGCTTATGGCCACCACCGATGTGACGAGTGGTGATACGGCCATTGTTGTTACGACCACCGGATTTGCTGTTTTTTTCCAGCAACGGAGCAAAAGGTTTGCCCTTGTGCAGCTCTGGGTTAACCACTTTAACAACGTGGCGACGACCCGGAGATGTCGGTTTACATTTAACAACTGCCATTGTATTACTCCTCCGACTTACTCAGCGCCGCCAGCGAAGTCCAGATTCTGGCCTTCTTCCAGGGTGACGTAAGCTTTTTTCCAGTCGCTACGACGACCGATACGCTGTCCGTGACGTTTCACCTTGCCTTTAACAACCAGGGTACGTACGGTGTCAACTTTGACTTCAAACAGTTTCTGCACAGCAGCTTTGATTTCTGCTTTAGTCGCGTCTTTAGCAACTTTGAGAACGATGGTATTGGTTTTTTCCATCGCGGTAGACGCTTTTTCAGAAACGTGCGGTGCACGCAGCACCTTCAGCAGACGTTCTTCACGAATCATGCCAGCATCTCCTCAACTTGCTTAACAGCATCAGCCGTCATTACAACTTTGTCGAAGGCGATCAGGCTAACCGGGTCGATACCGTTCGCGTCACGTACGTCAACCTTGTGCAGGTTACGCGCGGCCAGGAACAGGTTCTCGTCCAGCTCACCGGTGATGATCAGCACATCTTCCAGAGCCATGTCTTTCAGTTTCTGTGCCAGCAGCTTAGTTTTAGGCGCTTCTACAGAGAACGTCTCGACAACGATCAGACGATCCTGACGTACCAGTTCGGACAGAATGCTTTTCAGCGCGCCGCGGTACATCTTTTTGTTTACTTTTTGACTGTGGTCCTGCGGGCGAGCAGCGAAGGTTACGCCACCGGAACGCCAGATCGGGCTCTTAATAGAACCTGAACGCGCACGGCCGGTACCTTTCTGGCGCCACGGCTTTTTGCCGGAACCAGTTACTTCAGCACGAGTCTTCTGAGCACGAGTACCCTGACGAGCACCAGCTGCATAAGCAACAACAACCTGGTGAACCAGCGCTTCGTTGAAATCACGACCGAAGGTAGTTTCGGAAACAGTCAGCGCGCTTTGCGCGTCTTTCAATACTAATTCCATTGCTATCCCCTTACGCCTTCACAGCTGGTTTAATGATCAGGTCGCAGCCGGTTGCACCCGGAACACCACCTTTAACCAGCAGCAGGTTGCGCTCAGCGTCAACACGTACTACGTCCAGGCTCTGAACGGTTACACGCTCATTACCCAGCTGACCTGCCATTTTCTTGCCTTTGAACACTTTGCCCGGAGTCTGGTTCTGACCGATAGAACCCGGAACGCGGTGAGACAAGGAGTTACCGTGAGTCGCGTCCTGGGTACGGAAGTTCCAGCGCTTAACGGTACCGGCGAAACCTTTACCTTTAGAGGTACCGGTTACGTCAACTTTTTTAACTTCAGCAAACAGCTCAACGCTAATGTCCTGACCTACGGTGAACTCTTCGCCTTCTGCAAGACGGAATTCCCAAAGACCACGGCCAGCTTCTACGCCAGCTTTAGCGAAGTGACCCGCTTCCGGCTTGGTTACACGGTTAGCTTTTTTAGCACCGGTGGTAACCTGAACAGCACGGTAGCCGTCGTTAGCCAGGTCTTTAACCTGAGTAACGCGGTTTGCTTCAACTTCGATTACGGTTACTGGGATAGATACGCCATCTTCAGTGAAGATGCGGGTCATGCCCACTTTTTTACCGACTAAACCAATCATTGTATCAACCTCTCAATCGCTCGATGACCTGATTAACCCAGGCTGATCTGCACGTCTACACCGGCAGCCAGGTCCAGACGCATCAGAGCATCAACGGTTTTCTCGGTTGGCTCAACGATGTCAACCAGACGCTTGTGAGTGCGAATCTCGTACTGATCACGCGCGTCTTTGTTAACGTGCGGAGAGATCAGAACGGTAAAGCGCTCTTTGCGGGTCGGCAGCGGGATCGGACCGCGTACCTGCGCACCAGTGCGCTTGGCAGTCTCGACGATTTCCGCGGTTGATTGATCGATCAGACGATGATCAAACGCTTTCAGGCGGATACGGATTCTTTGGTTCTGCATGAGACCAGAGCTCCAATTATTTTATAAACGAAATGGCCACTCCTCACACCCATTACGATTGATGGGGGAGCGTAACCGTTCTTGCGTAGTTCCCCAATTGGGAACATTGTCGATAACTAACTGCGTTATCGGAGCTCATATCGAACTCGCCGTCAATTTTGACAAGCCCGCGCATTATACGCAAATCTCCAGTTGAAGCAAGCGGTGTTTATAAATCAGCCATTCTGCTTCTGCGAACGCCCTTTCAATTTTCCCTGCAACCCTGCACAAAGTGTGACTTCCCTGGAACCGGACTCGCGAAACGGGGAAAGGCCGATATTCGCCATGATGGGTTTCCTGTCAGACTGCCCCACGCTCTACATGGATGATGAATGATGCTTTTTGCCGCCCTCCCCTTCCTCACCCTCTACACGATATTGACGCTCGTACTGGGGTGGCATGACGGTAGAACAGGCTTATTACCCGACCGTTTTACCTGTCCGTTACTCTGGGGTGGGCTGTTGTTTTATGCCTGTCTTTTACCGCATGCTCTGGTCAATGCAGTCTTCGGGGCCGTACTTGCCTATTGTGCGTTTGCCACGTTGTGTTGGGCGTTTCGTAAGCTCTTCAGGCAGGAAGGAATGGGATACGGAGATGTGAAATATTTTGCTGCGTTGGGTGCCTGGCACGGGTGGCAACAACTTCCAGAATTGGCCACTTTTGCAAGTGTTCTGGCTTTGGCATGGGTAGGCTTTCAGGTACTCGTTTCAGGGTCATCAGAAGCAATAAAAAACCCGCTACGTTTTGGCCCATTTCTGAGCGTAGCGGGTTTCATCGTAGGTCTGAACCGTGGGTTATTCTTCCACTTTAATCTGTGACTGCAGATAATTTTGGATGCCGATTTTACCAATCAGATCCAGTTCGGTCTCGAGCCAGTCGATGTGCCCTTCTTCATCCGCGAGGATTTCAATCATCATATCGCGGCTGACATAGTCATGGACGGTATCCGCATAGGCAATAGCTTCACGCAAGTCTTTCGCGCCCTCAAGTTCCAGGCGCAAGTCGGACTGAAGCATTTCTTCTACATCTTCACCGATACCAAGCTTGCCGAGATCCTGCAGATTAGGAATGCCCTCAAGAAACAAAATGCGCTCGATATATTTATCTGCGTGTTTCATCTCATCGATGGATTCATGATATTCAACATCGTTGAGGCGAGTCAGACCCCAGTTTTTGAACATTCTCGCGTGGAGAAAGTATTGATTGATTGCGACAAGCTCATTTCCCAACAATTTATTGAGATAACTTATGATTTTAACATCACCTTTCATTTTGTAGTCCCTCCGCTTCCACTCATAGAAGCGTAGATCGGGCTACCGGGATGTCAAAAATAAAGACGGGGAGTCAGGCAGTCTCTTTAAATTCTGGCATCTGGGTTAATTCATCCTGCATGATTTCACGCGCCGCGCGGATGCATTTACCACATTGATTTCCCACGGGAATAAACTTGCGGAGTTGCTGGAAGGATTGCGGATGAAACTGACGAACAGCCTGCCGAATTTTTTTATCACTCACACCATTACACAAACAAACGTACATGATCGCTCCCGTTCAATTTATGCGCAAAGTGTAAATGAGAATAGTTATGATTACAATAGCACAAATAAGGAATCGGTGCGGCAGATGACGGGCAAAATGCTAACAAATATGTATGTGTCAATCGCAGATAACAAAAAGGGCGCCTAAGCGCCCTTTCTTATTATCCAACACTAATTAATCAATAATTAGCTGATAACTTTAGCAACAACGCCCGCGCCAACGGTACGGCCGCCTTCACGGATTGCGAAACGCAGACCGTCATCCATCGCGATTGGGTGG
>NZ_JBJDNI010000043.1:0-23136 GCF_044900545.1 Scandinavium sp. NPDC088450
CGAAATCTAAGGCCGGATACGGCGTCCGGACTGCAGGCAGAAAGAACTGGCCGGTTCTTTCTGCACGAGAGGAATAATACAAGGCCGGATAAGCGTCAGCGCCACCCGGCAGCAGTAAAAAAGCGCCTTAACGGCGCTTTTTTTATTTCTTCGGAAACAGTTCTTTTCGCTTATAAGGCTCTGTCTCACCCGGCTTACGGGTTTTCAGCAGCTTTAAAATCCAGGTGTACTGTTCGGTATGGGGGGTGACGAAAATTTCGACTTCTTCGTTCATCCGGCGGGCGATGGTGTTGTCATCGACTTCCAGCAGGTCATCCATCGGCGGGCGAATTTCAACCGTCAAACGGTGCGTTTTGCCGTCATAAACCGGGAAAAGCGGGACAACCCGAGCACGGCAGACTTTCATCAAACGACCAATGGCGGGCAGCGTAGCCTTATAGGTGGCAAAGAAATCGACGAATTCGCTGTGCTCTTCACCATGATCCTGGTCAGGCAGATAATACCCCCAGTAGCCTTCACGCACGGATTTGATAAACGGCTTAATGCCGTCATTACGCGCGTGCATACGCCCACCAAAACGGCGACGTACGGTATTCCACACGTAATCGAAAACAGGATTGCCCTGGTTGTGGAACATCGCCGCCATCTTCTGGCCTTTTGATGCCATTAGCATCGCGGGAATATCCACGCCCCAGCCGTGCGGCACGAGGAAGATCACCTTCTCATCGTTGCGGTGCATCTCTTCGATTATCTCGATGCCTTTCCAGTCTACACGCGAAAGGACTTTCTTTGGGTCACGCAGCCCCAGTTCTGCCATCATCACCATCGCCTGAGGCGCCGTGGCATACATGTCATCGATGATCGCTTCACGCTCGGCTTCGCTTTTCTCAGGGAAGCAATACAGCAGGTTAATTTGCGCACGACGGCGAGAGCTTTTCGCCAGTCTCCCAACCAGACGGCCAAGCTTGCCAAGAATCGGATCGCGGAATGACGGCGGCGTTAGCGCGATCCCCGCAAAGGCAAACACGCCCAGCCAGGATCCCCAGTAACGCGGGTGTAAAAAGGACTTTTCGAACTGAGGAATAAACTCAATGTTATTTTTTTTCGTTTCCATGCCTGTTCCAGAGTCGTGCCGGAAAAAGAGAAAGATGCTGATAGTTTAGCGACGTGCCAGACTTCGCACAAAAGAAAAAGCCGATACCCGCAAAGGCATCGGCTTTGAAAGGTCAGGGTTTAGTCAATTTGCAGCTGAGGCACAACCTCTTTGACCTGCGCCAGGTAATCACGACGATCGGAACCTGTCAGCCCTTCGGTACGCGGTAACTTCGCGGTCAGCGGGTTGACGGCCTGCTGGTTGATCCACACTTCATAATGCAAGTGAGGCCCAGTCGAACGGCCAGTGTTGCCCGACAGCGCTATACGGTCGCCACGTTTCACTTTCTGGCCCGGCTTCACCAGCAGCTTACGCAAGTGCATATAGCGAGTGGTGTAAGTGCGACCATGACGAACAGCAACATAGTAGCCTGCTGCGCCACTGCGTTTTGCCACCACCACTTCACCGTCGCCGACAGCCAGAACCGGTGTACCCTGCGGCATCGCGAAATCAACACCTTTATGCGGTGCAACGCGACCTGTTACCGGATTCAGACGACGCGGATTAAAGTTCGACGAAACGCGGAACTGACGAGCGGTTGGGAAACGCAGGAAGCCTTTCGCCAGGCCCGTACCGCTTTTGTCGTAGAATTTGCCGTCTTCCGCGCGGATGGCGTAGTAATCTTTTCCAGAAGAACGCAGGCGCACGCCCAGCAGTTGGCTTTGTTCACGTTTACCGTCCAGCATTTCACGGGACATCAGTACTGAGAACTCATCGCCTTTTTTCAGTTTGCGGAAGTCCATCTGCCACTGCATTGCTTTAATCACTGCACTGACTTCGGCGCTGGTTAACCCGGCATCACGCGCGCTGCTCACAAAGCTCGCGCCTACAGTACCTTTCAGAACACTGTTCACCCAATCACCCTGCTGGGTTTCGGCACTCATTTTGAAACCGTTTGCAACGCGATCGTAGGTACGCGTTTCACGACGGGACATCTCCCACGTCATGCGCTGTAAATCGCCGTCTGCGTTGAGGGTCCAGGAAAGCTGTTGACCAATTTTCAGGTTACGCAGGTCTTTATCTGCGGTGGCCAGTTGGCTGATATCACCCATATCAATGCCATACTGGTTGAGAACGCTGCTGAGGGTATCGCCGGTTGACACCACGTACTCGTGTACACCCGCCTCATTATCGGTTTTGTCGTCCAGTTCATCCTGAGGAATGGCTTCGTCTTCCTGTGCAGCCTGATCGATAGGCTCACTGGCTTCCGGCAGCAGAGAACGAATTTCGCTCTTCTCAAGCTCGATGGTTCGGACAATGGGGGCTGATTCGGGATGGTACACGTACGGTCGCCAGACGGCGACCGCAAGGGTGAGAACGGTAAGCGACCCGAGCATAACGCGGTGGGGTCGCGGCAAATTGTTAAATGCCAGGGCGACAGAGCGGGCTATCTGTTGCACGTATTCACTTCCTCGTTAATCTCCTTTCAGGCAGCTCGAATACTGGTTCGCCAGTTGGGTCAGAAAATCCGTATAACTGGATTTGCCCAACGGGATGTGGGTCCCTAGCGGATCTAACGTTCCCATTCGAACGGACGTTCCGCGAGAAACCGCTTCTACCACGGCTGGCCTGAATTGTGGCTCAGCAAAAACGCATGTCGCTTTCTGCTCAACCAACTGTGTTCTTATGTCATGTAAACGCTGCGCACCGGGCTGGATTTCTGGGTTGACGGTAAAATGCCCTAATGAGGTCAATCCGTAGTGTTTTTCGTAATAGCCGTAGGCGTCATGAAAAACGAAATACCCTTTCCCTTTCAACGGTGCCAGCTCGTTACCCACCTGCTTATCGGTCGCGGCTAATTGTGCCTCGAAATTCTTCAGGTTGGCGTCTAGTTTGGCTCGACTTTGCGGCATAAGTTCCACTAATTTATCGTGGATTGCAACCGCCGACAGACGCGCTATCTCTGGCGAGAGCCATAAGTGCATGTTGTAGTCGCCATGATGGTGATCTGCATCACCTTTTTCGCCCTCGGCGTGACTATGATCATGGTCGTGGTCGTCGTCATCGGCCCCTTTCATGAGTAGCGGTTTCACACCTGGCAGTGTTGAAATGGTGACCTTTTTTGACTCAGGAAAGGCGGTGGCTGTCTTGTCCATAAATGCTTCCATTTCCGGACCAATCCACACCACTAAGTCGGCGTTTTGTAAGCGTTTTGCATCGCTCGGGCGCAAAGAGTAGTCGTGTTCAGAGGCACCATCAGGGAGCAAAACCTGGGTTTCCGTCACGCCATCGGCAATAGCGGAGGCGATAAAGCCCAGCGGTTTCAGCGACGCAACCACCGCTGCGTTGGCTTGTATAGCGGCAGCGCCCCAAAGCGCGGTGGATAATGCTGCGAAAAGAAGCGTCTTTTTATGTAACATAATGCGTCGGCTCATCGTATTATCGGAAAGAAGTGTGATATTATAACATTCACTGACTTGTGCAACCCTCAAATTGTGATGACGAATCTCGTAACGCTCGACAATGTCTCGGTCACCTTCGGCCAGCGCCGTGTGCTGTCCGATATCTCGCTGGCTCTGAAGCCAGGTAAAATTTTGACGCTTCTTGGGTCGAATGGCGCAGGAAAGTCGACCCTTGTCCGCGTGGTGCTGGGGCTGGTAGCACCGGATACTGGCTCTATCAAGCGAGAGGGGAAACTGCGTATTGGCTATGTCCCGCAGAAATTACACCTCGATGCCACCATGCCGTTAACCGTTAATCGCTTTCTGCGCTTACGCCCCGGCACGCGCAAAGAAGATATCCTTCCCGCGCTCAAACGCGTTCAGGCGGGCCATTTGATGGAAGCGCCGATGCAGAAACTTTCTGGCGGCGAAACTCAGCGCGTACTGTTAGCCCGGGCACTGTTAAACCGCCCACAGTTGCTGGTACTTGATGAGCCAACTCAGGGTGTGGACGTCAACGGACAAGTCGCGTTGTATGACCTGATTGACCAGCTCCGCACAGAACTCGACTGCGCGGTGTTGATGGTCTCTCATGACCTGCATCTGGTAATGGCGAAAACCGACGAAGTGCTGTGCCTTAATCACCATATTTGCTGTTCCGGCACGCCGGAAGTGGTGTCGATGCATCCGGAATTTATTTCGATGTTTGGCCCACGCGGCGCGCAACAGCTGGGTATTTATCGTCATCAACACAACCATCGTCATGATTTGCAAGGCCGCATTGTGCTGCGTCGGGGAAATGATCGCCCATGATTGAATTACTGTTTCCTGGCTGGTTAGCCGGGGTGATGCTGGCCTGCGCGGCAGGTCCTCTGGGCTCTTTTGTTGTCTGGCGCAGAATGTCCTATTTCGGTGACACGCTGGCGCACGCCTCATTATTGGGCGTGGCATTTGGCCTGTTGCTGAACGTCAATCCCTTCTATGCCGTTATCGCCGTGACATTAATGCTCGCTGCCGGGCTGGTATGGCTTGAGCGCCGCCCTCACCTCGCCGTGGACACCTTGCTCGGCATCATGGCACACAGCGCATTGTCTTTAGGCCTGGTGGTTGTCAGCCTGATGTCGAATGTCCGCGTTGATCTGATGGCGTATCTGTTTGGCGATTTACTGGCCGTGACGTCGGAAGACCTGATTTCGATAGCGCTTGGCGTAATTGTGGTCGTTGGCATTTTACTGTGGCAATGGCGCAATCTGTTGTCGATGACCATTAGCCCGGATCTGGCGTTCGTGGACGGCGTGAAATTGCAACGAGTGAAACTGTTGCTGATGCTGGTCACCGCATTGACGATTGGTGTGGCGATGAAGTTTGTCGGGGCGCTGATCATTACTTCACTGCTGATTATTCCGGCTGCGACGGCTCGCCGCTTCGCTAAAACACCGGAGCAAATGGCAGGAATTGCCGTTGGCGTTGGCATGATTGCCGTAACAGGCGGGCTAACGTTCTCCGCCTTTTACGACACGCCAGCGGGCCCTTCCGTGGTGCTCTGTGCCGCCGTGTTGTTCATCTTCAGCATGATGAAAAAAACCGCCCAGTAGTTTTTGACCCCGGCTACGCGATGCGTGTCGGGGTTTCATTTCCCGTTATTCCCGCACCATAAAACCAAGTTCACCGGAAATTGCCTCAGCAGTTTCGCGCAGCGATTTCAGCAAATTTTTCTCACCCACCTGTTTGAGTCGCGAAGTGGAAAGCGAAATCGAAATCGCGTACGGCACTCGCCCATGAATATCAAACACCGGGACCGCAAGGCACGACACACCGAGCTCGTTCTCTTCCCTGTCCATCGCCATCTTTCGCTCGCGAATCTGCGCCAGTTCGTCATACATCGCCGGAAGTCCGGTGATGGTGTTGCGCGTCAGGGGCTGAATTTCCGCCTGGTGGCTTTCCCAGTAGGCTGAAACGTAATCCTCATGCCCGAAGGCCATGTAGATCTTGCCCATCGCCGAGCAGTAGAGCGGCATGTGCTGGCCGATATAGGCTCGGGTTCGCAGCATTCCGGTAGTCGGTTCCAGTTTATAAATCAGGATCGCATGGTCATCTTCACGACTGGAAAAATTCACCGTTTCCCCGGTCGCCAGGTTCAGCGTTTCGAGGTGCGGGGCCGCCACGTGAATGATATTAAGTGATGAGAGCGCCTTTTGTCCGACGGCGATAAATTTGGTGGTCAGCCGATAGCTCCCCGCCGCGGGGGCTGGCGTCACGTACCCGCAGCCCTGCAACCCCTGCAACAGACGGTGAACGGTGCTCTTGTTCAGCCCCGACAGTTCGGACAGATGCTGTAACGGGCAGCCGTTGGGATAGTTGCTGAGGATCTCAATCAGCATCAGCCCGCGAAACAGGCTCTGGCTTCCGGCGGGCTTCTCTTTTTCCTGCATCGCTTCACTCTCTTTCGGACTCATTGCGGGCTCTCCGTGTTTTAGCGTTCCGATGGTAGCGCAAAGTGTGTCTCAGTTCACGATCTCAACAATAAAAACTCAATCCATTGATTTTACACACTTTCAAAAAATCCTGCTGCCGTTGCTTTGTCAAAAATTGATCGCTATATTTGAAATCAGATTTCGCATAGTGAAATTTAGAGACAAAAAACACGCCATTCTTTTTCCTGCCACACACCAGGAGCTCTGCAATGAAAGTGACCTTCAGTCAGCTAGCCGCCGAATTTGAGCGCGTGCTGCTCGCCCGTAACGTCAGGGCAGAAACCGCCGCAGCCTGCGCCGAGATGTTTGCCCGCACCACCGAATCCGGCGTTTATTCACACGGTGTCAACCGTTTCCCACGTTTCATCCAGCAGCTTGATAACGGCGATATTGTGCCGGACGCCGAACCCGCGCCGGTTATCCGCCTCGGGGCCATTGAGCAGTGGGATGCAAAGCGTTCCATCGGCAACCTCACGGCTAAAAAAATGATGGACCGGGCGATTTCCCTGGCCTCCGATCACGGCATTGGCCTGGTGGCATTACGCAATGCCAACCACTGGATGCGCGGCGGCAGCTACGGCTGGCAGGCGGCCGAGAACGGCTACATCGGCATCTGCTGGACCAACTCCATAGCGGTGATGCCGCCGTGGGGTGCCAAAGAGTGCCGTATCGGCACCAATCCGCTGATCGTCGCGATCCCCGGCAATCCCATCACCATGGTGGATATGTCGATGTCGATGTTTTCCTACGGCATGCTGGAGGTGAACCGCCTGGCCGGGCGCGAGCTGCCGGTGGACGGTGGTTTTGATGACGAGGGTAATCTGACCCGCGACCCGGGCGTCGTTGAAAAAAATCGCCGTATTCTGCCGATGGGCTACTGGAAAGGCTCCGGCCTGTCGGTGGTGTTGGACATGATTGCCTCCCTACTCTCCAACGGCGCGTCGGTGGCGGAAGTGACCGAAGACAACAGCGATGAGTATGGCGTGTCACAGATTTTCATCGCCATTGAGGTCGACCGGCTGATTGACGCTCCGACCCGCGAGGCCAAACTCCAGCGGATCGTGGAGTTTATCACCAGCGCCGAACGCAGTGATGAAGATGTGGCTATTAGACTGCCCGGTCATGAGTTCACCCAATTACAGGCCGCCAACCGCCGCGACGGCATCACGGTTGACGACAGCGTGTGGGCGAAAATTCTGGCCCTGTAAGGAGCGCCCCATGATCTTCGGACATATTTCCCGGCCCAATCCCTGCCCGCTTCCGGCCGCGATTGAAAAGGCGCTCGACTTTCTGCGCACTACCGATTTTTCCGCCCTTGAGCCCGGCGTGGTGGAAATAGAGGGAAAGAAAATTTATGCGCAAATCCTTGACCTGCACACCCGCCCCATAGCAGAAAACCGGCCAGAGGTTCACCGACGTTATCTCGATATTCAGTTTCTTGCCTGGGGCGAGGAGAAAATCGGGGTCGCTATCGACACCGGCAATAATATTATCAGCGAATCGCTGCTGGCCGAGCGGGATATTCTTTTTTATCAGCAGGCCGAGAATGAATCGATGATTGAAATGATCCCCGGGAGCTATGCCATATTTTTTCCGCAGGATGTTCATCGGCCTGCCTGTCATCAATATCAGGCCACGGCCATTCGTAAAATTGTCGTTAAAGTTGCGGTCAGCGAACTGAATTAATTTCGCTGTCGCCACACATATTAAGGAGCACGTGATGAATCACACCGGTTATATTATCGGTGCATACCCTTGTGCACCCTCATTTCATCAACGAGGGAAAGAAGAAGAGACGGAATTCTGGCGTCAGCTGGCCGACACCCCGCACATTCGGGGTATAGAACAGCCTTGCCTTGAGCATTTACACCCTTACGGCGACGAGTGGCTGCTGCGACACACACCTGCCGACTGGCAAATTGTGGTCACCGCGGTGATGGAAACCATGCGTCAGCGGGCAAGCAACGGCGGTTTTGGTCTGGCGTCCGCCGATGAGGTGCAGCGTCAGGCCTGCGTGACCTACTACCGCCGTCTTCAGCAGAAGATTAACGCCATCAACGCGCGCTATCCCGGCAAAATTCCGGCTCTGGAAATGCAGGCCGCCCCGCAGGCGGGCAACGCCAGCGTGAGCCAGGCCACCGATGCCTTCGCCCGTTCGATAGATGAAATCAGCCAGTGGGAATGGTCCTGCCCGCTAGTGCTGGAACACTGTGACGCCATGGATAAGCCCGCTGCGCGCAAAGGGTTTCTGCCTCTGACGCAGGTGCTGGACGTGCTGGACGGCTACGCGATTTCTCTGTGTATCAACTGGGCACGCTCGGCAATCGAAGGCCGCAGCGCCGATGTCCCGTTAGCGCATGCGCGCCAGGCCAGCGCGGCCGGGAAACTCGGCGGGTTAATGTTTTCCGGTACCGCCCGGGCGGGTGACTACGGTGAATGGCAGGATTCTCACGCGCCCTTTTCTCCTTTCTGCCCTGAAAGCCTGTTAACCGTGGAGCATGCCCGGAACCTGCTCTCGGTGGATCCTCAAGCATTATTATTTACCGGTATTAAATTGCTGGAAATCGATCCACAAGCCAGCGTTGAGCATCGGCTGTCAATATTACGCGATGGAATACATAACCTGCAGCTGGCAAATAAATAAAACAATAAGCAAATAACCCTTACCCTACTCTCGAATGAGAATATGACTATGACAACAAACTCTGTGTTAACGGCGGGAGATATTCCACGCCAACGCTGGCTAAGGATAATTCCGCCCATTCTTATCACCTGTATTATTTCCTATATGGACAGGGTGAATATTGCCTTTGCCATGCCGGGCGGTATGGACGCCGATTTAGGTATTACCGCCAGCATGGCGGGTCTTGCGGGCGGTATTTTCTTTATCGGTTATCTCTTTTTGCAGGTGCCGGGCGGCAAAATAGCGGTACACGGCAGCGGTAAAAAATTTATCGGCTGGTCGCTGGTCGCCTGGGCGGTCATTTCGGTACTAACCGGGCTGGTCACCAACCAGTATCAGCTGCTGGCCCTGCGCTTTCTGCTCGGCGTCGCCGAGGGAGGCATGTTGCCGGTGGTGCTGACGATGATCAGCAACTGGTTCCCTGATGCAGAACGAGGCCGCGCCAATGCGATCGTCATTATGTTTGTGCCGATCGCCGGGATTGCCACCGCCCCGCTCTCAGGCTGGATAATCACCGTCCTCGACTGGCGCTGGCTGTTCATTATTGAAGGTCTGCTGTCTCTGGTAGTGCTGGTGCTATGGGCTCTGACCATCTATGACCGCCCGCAGGAAGCGCGCTGGATAAGCGAGGCGGAAAAGCGCTATCTGGTTGACACATTAGCCGCCGAGCAACGCGCCATTGCCGGAACCGAAGTCAAAAACGCCTCGCTGTCGGCGGTGCTCTCTGACAGAACCATGTGGCAGCTTATCGCGCTCAACTTCTTCTACCAGACCGGCATTTACGGCTACACCCTGTGGCTGCCGACCATCCTCAAAGAGCTGACCCACACCAGCATGGGCCAGGTCGGGATGCTGGCTATCCTGCCCTACGTGGGCGCGATTGCCGGAATGTTCCTGTTCTCTTTCCTGTCCGATCGCACCGGCAAACGCAAACTCTTTGTCTCGCTGCCGCTGATCGGCTTCGCGCTGTGCATGTTCCTGTCGGTGACTTTACAGGCCCACGTCTGGTTGTCGTATGCCGCCCTGGTGGGCTGCGGTTTCTTCCTGCAATCCGCGGCGGGGATTTTCTGGACCATTCCGGCCCGGCTGTTCAGCGCCGAAATGGCCGGGGGCGCTCGCGGGGTGATCAACGCCCTCGGCAACCTCGGTGGCTTCTGCGGCCCGTACGCCGTGGGCCTGCTGATCATGCTTTACAGCAAAGATGCGGGCGTTTACTGCCTGGCGGCCTCACTCGCCATTGCCGCGGTGCTGGCGTTGTTGCTGCCAGCGAAATGTGACAGCGACACGGAGCCCGCCCCGGCGCTCAGCCCACGTAAACGCACAGCGTAATCTCTCTCGCCCGGCGCACAAGGCCTGGGCGACTCACTCTAACCGGGAACCATAATGCGTCATCACGACACCTACTGGCTCGGCATTGACTGTGGCGGCACCTATCTGAAAGCCGGCCTGTACGACAGCCAGTGTCGGGAGCTCGCCACAGAAAAGCGAGCCTTACACACCCTGAGCCCCAGGCCCGGCTACGCCGAGCGAGATATGCATCAACTGTGGCAGACCTGCGCAGAGACCCTGCGCTCGCTGCTCAGCCACAGCGAAATCCGCGCTTCGCAAATCAAGGGCATTGGCATCTCCGCCCAGGGGAAAGGGCTTTTTCTGCTGGATAAAGAAGACCGGCCGCTCGGCAACGCCATTCTCTCCTCCGACCGTCGGGCGCTGGAGATTGTCCAGCGCTGGCAGCAGGATGGGATCCCCGAAAAGCTGTATCCGCACACCCGCCAGACTCTGTGGACCGGGCATCCGGTGTCGCTGCTGCGCTGGCTCAAGGAGCATCAGCCCGAACGCTACCGGCAAACCGGCTGCGTGATGATGGCCCATGACTATCTGCGCTGGTGCCTGACCGGTGTGAAAGCGGCTGAAGAAACGAATATTTCCGAATCCAACCTCTACAGCATGGTCAGCAGGCGCTATGACCCTCAACTGACGCAGTGGCTGGGGATCGGTGAGATGGATGTCGCACTCGCGCCGATTGTCGGCCCGGCAGAAATCTGCGGGGAAATCACGCCTCAGGCAGCCGCCCTGACTGGTCTGACGGCGGGCACGCCCGTCGTCGGCGGTCTGTTTGACGTGGTTTCCACCGCACTCTGCGCAGGTTTACAGGATGAACACACCGCTAACGCGGTGATGGGCACCTGGGCGGTGACCAGCGTCATTACCGATGGCCTACGGCAGAACGAGCCGCATCCCTATGTCTACGGACGCTACGTGACGCCGGGCCAGTACATCGTTCACGAAGCGAGCCCCACCTCCTCCGGCAATCTCGAATGGCTGAACGCGCAGTGGGGCAATCTGTCGTTCGACGACATTAACCAGCAGGTCGCCAGCCTGCCCAAAGCGGGCAGCGAGGTTTTCTTCTTGCCGTTTCTGTATGGCAGCAATGCCGGGCTGGAGATGACCAGCGCCTTCTACGGCATGCAGGCACTTCATACCCGCGCCCATCTGCTCCAGGCCGTTTATGAAGGCGTGGTGTTCAACCATATGACACATCTGAGCCGGATGCGGGAACGCTTTAGCGAAGTGAAAGCCCTGCGCGTCACCGGCGGTCCGGCACGCTCCGCGGTGTGGATGCAAATGCTGGCCGACGTCAGCGGCCTGAACGTAGAGTTGCCGCGCATCGATGAAACTGGCTGCGCCGGGGCCGCACTGGCCGCACTGGTTGGTACCGGCGTTTACCCCGATTTTCGCAGCGCCCAACAGGTGATGCGCTATGCGGTCCAGACCCTGACGCCGGACCCCGCTGCACACGCCGCGTACCAGCGTAAATATCAGCAGTATCAATTTCTTATCGAAGCATTACAGGGCTTTCACGCCCGAATGAAGGAGCAAATCCCATGAGCAGACCGCTACTGCAGCTGGCTCTCGACCACACCGCGCTCGATGCGGCCCTGAACGATGCCGCGTTATTGCAGGACAGCGTCGATATCGTCGAGGCCGGCACCATCCTCTGCCTGAGCGAAGGGCTGAGCGCAATCAAAGCGCTGCGCGCCCAGTGCCCGGAAAAAATTATCGTGGCCGACTGGAAGGTGGCCGATGCCGGAGAAACGCTGGTGCAGCAGGCGCTGGGGGCCGGAGCCAACTGGATGACCCTCATCTGCGCCGCGCCGCTGGCGACGGTTGAAAAAGGCCATCAGCAGGCGCAGCGGCTGGGCGGTGAGATCCAGATTGAGCTGTTCGGCAACTGGACCTTCGATGATGCCCGCGCCTGGCATGACATCGGCGTCCGTCAGGCCATTTATCACCGGGGCCGCGACGCCCAGGCCAGCGGTCAGCGCTGGGGAGAGGACGATCTGGCGCGGCTAAAAACGTTGTCCGACATCGGCCTTGAACTGTCGGTCACCGGGGGGATCACCCCGGACGATCTGCCGCTGTTTCGCGACATCAACGTGAAGGCCTTTATCGCCGGACGGGCGCTCGCCAATGCGCCCCAGCCGCTGCTCGCCGCTCGGGCGTTCCATCAGCGGCTGACCGACGTGTGGGGGAACCGCTAATGAGACGTCATCCTTTAGGGATTTACGAAAAGGCGCTGGCTAAAGATTTGAGCTGGCCGGAAAGGCTGGGGCTGGCTAAAAGCTGCGGGTTCGACTTTGTCGAGATGTCGGTGGATGAAACCGACGAACGCCTGTCCCGGCTTGAGTGGAGCCCCGCCCAGCGCGCGTCGCTGGTGTCCGCCATGCTCGAAACCGGGATAGCCATTCCCTCGATGTGCCTGTCCGCCCATCGCCGCTTCCCGTTTGGCAGCCGCGATCCGGCCGTCCGGGAACGGGCGCGCGCGATAATGCTCAAGGCCATCAGATTCGCCCGCGACACGGGCATTCGTACCATCCAGCTTGCCGGATACGACGTCTATTACGAACCGCACGATGCCGGCACCGAACAGCGTTTTGCCGAAGGGCTGGCGTGGGCGGTGGAACAGGCGACAGCGGCGCAGGTCATGCTGGCGGTAGAGATAATGGATACCGACTTCATGAATTCGATAAGCAAATGGAAAGCGTGGGATCAGCGCCTGGCCTCGCCGTGGTTCAGCGTCTATCCGGACGTGGGTAATCTCAGCGCGTGGGGCAATGACGTTCCGGCCGAACTCGCACTCGGCATCGACAAGATTGCCGCTATCCACCTGAAAGATACGCAGCCGGTGACGCCCACACAGCCAGGACAATTTCGGGATGTGCCATTCGGCGCGGGCTGTGTCGATTTTGTCGCCCTGTTCCGCACGCTGGAACAGCTCAACTACCGTGGCGCGTTTTTGATTGAGATGTGGACCGAAAAAGCCAAAGAGCCAGTGCTGGAGATAATCGAGGCCCGCCGCTGGATCGAAACCAAAATGCAGGCAGGAGGATTAACATGTTAGAAGCACTGAAAGCTGAGGTGCTGGCGGCCAATCTGGAGCTGCCAAAGCACGGGCTGGTGACGTTCACCTGGGGTAACGTCAGCGCCATCGACAGCGAACGCCAGCGGATGGTGATCAAACCTTCCGGCGTGGAATACAGCGAGATGCGCGCGGAAGATATGGTGGTGGTGGACATCGCGAGCGGCCAGGTGATTGACGGGAGGCTAAAACCGTCTTCCGATACCGCCACGCACCTGGCGCTGTACCGACGTTATCCGCAGATAGGCGGCATCGTGCATACCCACTCTCGCCACGCCACTATCTGGTCTCAGGCCGGGAAAGATTTGCCCGCCTGGGGCACCACCCACGCCGATTATTTTTACGGCACCATCCCCTGTACCCGCCCCATGACGCCGCAGGAGATTGGCGCTGAGTACGAGTATGAAACCGGAAAAGTGATTATCGATACCTTTGAGCAACGGGATTTAGATCCTCAGCAGATCCCCGCGGTGCTGGTCCATTCCCACGGTCCGTTTGCCTGGGGGAAAAATGCCCACGACGCGGTGCATAATGCGGTGGTGCTGGAAGAGTGTGCCTATATGGGGCTGTTTTCACGTCAGCTCACCCCGGAGCTCCCCAGCATGCAATCGGCACTCCTCGACAAGCATTACCTGCGCAAGCACGGGAAGACGGCGTATTACGGTCAAGGGTGAGCTTCAAAGCGATAAATTGCCTGGCGGCAAGGTAAGCAGCAAAAATCCTCTCTTGAGAGGATTTTTTAGTGTTTGCACCCCTCGCCCCGTAGGACCGGGTTGTAGGCCCGGTCAGGCGTTAGCCGCCACCGGGCATTCAAGGCATTTCAGGTGGCGTAATACCGAAGTGATTCCAGGCGCGAACTGTCGCCATACGGCCACGAGGCGTGCGTTGCAGGAATCCTTGCTGGATAAGATACGGCTCCAGCACGTCCTCGATAGTTTCTCGCTCTTCACCGATGGCGGCCGCCAGGTTGTCTAACCCGACCGGGCCACCGAAGAACTTATCGATAACGGCCAGCAGCAGCTTGCGGTCCATGTAATCAAACCCTTCGGCGTCGACGTTGAGCATATCCAGCGCCTGCGCGGCAATGTCCGCCGACACCGTTCCATCGTGGCGAACCTCGGTAAAGTCACGCACACGACGGAGCAGACGGTTGGCGATACGCGGTGTACCACGCGCGCGGCGGGCAATTTCAAGCGCGCCCTCGTCACTCATTTCGATGCCCATAAAGCTCGCGCTGCGACCCACAATATGCTGCAAATCGGGCACCTGATAGAACTCAAGACGCTGCACAATTCCGAAACGGTCCCTCAGTGGCGAGGTTAATGACCCCGCACGCGTCGTCGCACCAATCAAGGTAAAAGGCGGTAAATCGATTTTGATTGAACGCGCCGCCGGGCCTTCGCCAATCATGATATCCAGTTGATAATCTTCCATCGCCGGGTACAGCACTTCTTCCACCACCGGTGAAAGGCGGTGAATTTCATCGATGAACAGCACGTCGTGCGGCTCAAGGTTGGTGAGCATGGCCGCAAGGTCGCCGGCTTTTTCAAGCACCGGGCCAGAAGTGGTGCGCAGATTCACGCCCATTTCGTTGGCAACAATATTGGCAAGGGTGGTTTTCCCTAACCCCGGCGGCCCAAAAATTAACAGATGATCGAGCGCTTCACCGCGCAGTTTCGCCGCCTGGATAAAGATTTCCATTTGCGAGCGCACCTGTGGCTGGCCGATATACTCTTCCAGCAATTTTGGGCGAATCGCACGGTCAACAACATCTTCCGGCGTGATACTGCCTGCAGAGACCAGGCGGTCAGCTTCAATCATCCCTTACCTCACATCGCGGCGCGAAGCGCGTCGCGGATTAACGTTTCACTGCTGGCATTCGGGCTGGCGATTTTGCTCACCATCCGGCTGGCTTCCTGAGGTTTATAGCCCAGTGCTACCAGTGCTGCAACGGCTTCCTGCTCGGCATCGTCAGTCGCCTGGCTTGCCGGGGAAGTCAGCACCAGATCAGACGCTGGCGTAAACAAGTCGCCATGCAGGCCTTTGAAGCGGTCTTTCATTTCGACCACCAGACGTTCGGCTGTTTTCTTGCCGATACCAGGCAGCTTCACCAGAGCGACTGAGTCTTCACGCTCTACCGCATTCACAAACTGCTGAGCTGACATGCCGGAAAGAATAGCCAGCGCCAGTTTTGGCCCCACGCCGTTGGTTTTGATCAGCTCTTTGAACAGCGTGCGTTCTTGCTTGTTGTTAAAGCCAAACAGGAGCTGCGCATCTTCACGCACCACAAAATGGGTGAAGATGATGGCTTCTTTGCCCTGATCGGGCAGTTCGTAGAAACAGGTCATCGGCATATGCACTTCATAGCCAACACCGCCCGCCTCCAGTAAAACCAGTGGGGGTTGTTTTTCCAGAATAATGCCTCTGAGTCTGCCGATCACGTGACGCTCCTGCGTTAAAGAATGAGATCAATGCGCTATCATAAAAAAAGGCTGGATAAATATCCAGCCTCTATTATCTTAATCTATCTTAATCTTCCGCGAGCCAGGTTGAGCCTTGAGTCGCTCATCTGCACCGCGTTCTGACTGATATGACAATGAGTGATGGCGATGGCCAGCGCATCGGCGGCATCCGCCTGCGGGTTTGCCGCCAGCTTCAGCAGGGTTCGCACCATATGCTGGACCTGCGTTTTTTCCGCCCCACCGTTGCCCACGACGGTTTGCTTCACCTGACGAGCTGCGTATTCAAAGACGGGCAAATCCTGATTAACTGCCGCCACAATTGCCACGCCACGTGCCTGACCCAGCTTAAGGGCCGAGTCGGCATTTTTCGCCATAAACACTTGTTCGATAGCAAAAATATCAGGCTGGAATTGAGTGATGATTTCCGACACACCGGCATAAATCAGCTTCAGACGCGACGGTAAATCGTCCACTTTGGTTCGAATACAGCCGCTGCCGAGATAACTCAGTTGCCGCCCGACCTGGCGAATCACGCCATACCCGGTGACGCGTGAACCCGGATCAATACCGAGAATAATCGCCATCACGCGCCTCCGGTTGAAGTGAGATTAGCCCACGCCATTACAGCGTAGCCGCAACCTCATCAGAGATCTCACCATTGTGGTAAACCTCTTGCACATCATCACAGTCTTCCAGCATGTCGATCAGACGCAGCAGTTTTGGTGCGGTTTCCGCATCCATATCTGCTTTGGTTGACGGGATCATAGTGACTTCAGCGTTCTCTGCTTTCAGGCCAGCCGCTTCCAGCGCATCCTTCACCGCACCCATTTCTTCCCACGCGGTGTAGACATCAATCGCGCCGTCGTCATAGGTCACCACGTCTTCAGCACCGGCTTCCAGCGCCGCTTCCATGATGGTGTCTTCATCACCTTTCTCGAAGGAGATAACGCCTTTCTTGCTGAACAGGTAAGCAACAGAACCGTCGGTGCCCAGGTTACCACCGGTTTTGGTGAAGGCATGACGCACTTCCGCCACGGTACGGTTACGGTTGTCAGACAGACATTCCACCATCACCGCCGTGCCGCCAGGGCCGTAACCTTCATAAATGATGGTTTCCATGTTCGCGTCTTCATCACCACCGACACCACGAGCAATCGCGCGGTTCAGGGTATCGCGAGTCATGTTGTTAGACAGCGCTTTGTCGATTGCCGCACGCAGACGCGGGTTAGAACCTGCATCGCCGCCACCCAGACGCGCTGCGGTAACTAGCTCGCGGATGATTTTGGTGAAGATCTTACCGCGCTTGGCATCCTGTGCCGCTTTGCGGTGTTTGGTGTTGGCCCATTTACTGTGACCTGCCATAAATAACGTCTCCAAAAAGAACGGCCTTAGGCCGTTTTAATTACAAATTCTTCAATCGCCTGCCGGTTGCTCCACGACTTGGTGAGCGCGGCCGCCTCAGGGGCAGCGACCCAACGTGAGGCGAGATGTTCAGTTATCTCAACCTGACGCTCGTGAGGCAGCGCAAGACAGAACCACGATTCCGTATTGCGCTCTGTGCCCGGCGCATAGCGATGACGTAAATGCGTAAAGATTTCAAACTCCACCGTGCGCTGACAGTCAATTAAGGCCAACGGCTCTGAGGCAACGTCAATGGCGACCTCTTCCTTTACTTCGCGCTCGGCGGCTTGCAGCGCGGTTTCCCCCTCTTCCAGGCTGCCGGTAACCGACTGCCAAAAATCAGGATCATCGCGCCGCTGCAACATCAGCACCCGCTTCGTGTCCTGCGCGTAAATCACTACCAGAACCGAAACAGGAAGCTTGAAGGGCATATTACTTGTTCTCCGCAGACTCTTTTGGCTCTTTCGCCACAACCTGAATACCCAGTTCGGTCAGAGAGGCCGGATTCGCAAAGCTTGGCGCTTCGGTCATCAGACAGGCTGCTGCCGTGGTTTTCGGGAAGGCGATAACGTCACGGATGTTGTCGGTGCCGGTCAACAGCATAGTCAGACGATCCAGACCAAATGCCAGGCCCGCGTGTGGCGGCGTGCCGTACTTCAGAGCGTCTAACAGGAAGCCGAATTTCTCGCGCTGTTCCTGCTCGTTGATACCCAAAATGCCGAACACGGTCTGCTGCATTTCACCGCTGTGAATACGCACGGAACCGCCACCCACTTCGTAGCCGTTGATAACCATATCGTAGGCGTTCGCTACGGCATCTTCCGGTGCCGCTTTCAGCTCTGCCGCGCTCATGTCTTTCGGCGAGGTGAATGGGTGGTGCATAGCGGTCAGACCGCCTTCACCGTCTTCTTCAAACATTGGGAAGTCGACAACCCACAGTGGCGCCCATTTGTTTTCGTCGGTCAGGCTCAGGTCTTTGCCCAGCTTCAGACGCAGCGCGCCCATGGAGTCAGCAACCACTTTCTTGTTGTCTGCGCCGAAGAAAATCATGTCGCCATCCTGAGCACCGGTACGGGTCAGAATCTCTTCAATGATGTCAGCGTTCAGGAATTTGGCCACCGGGCTGGTGATGCCTTCCAGGCCTTTCGCGCGCTCGGTGACTTTAATATAAGCCAGGCCTTTCGCGCCGTAGATCTTGATAAAGTTACCGTAGTCGTCAATCTGCTTACGGCTCAGAGCCGCCCCGCCAGGTACGCGCAGTGCAGCCACGCGGCCTTTTGCATCGTTCGCCGGGCCAGAGAACACGGCAAACTCAACGCTCTTCAGCAGGTCAGCCACGTCTACCAGTTCCATCGGGTTACGCAGGTCTGGTTTATCAGAGCCGTAGCGACGCTCAGCCTCAGCGAAGGTCATGATCGGGAAATCACCCAGATCCACGCCTTTGATGTCCTGCCACAGATCACGCACCAGCGCTTCCATCACTTCACGCACCTGTGGTGCGGTCATGAAGGAAGTCTCAACGTCTATCTGGGTGAATTCAGGCTGACGGTCAGCACGCAGGTCTTCGTCACGGAAGCATTTCACAATCTGATAGTAGCGGTCGAAACCGGACATCATCAGCAGCTGTTTGAACAGCTGAGGAGACTGTGGCAGCGCGTAGAATTTGCCTTTATGGACACGGCTCGGAACCAGATAGTCACGCGCACCTTCTGGGGTGGCTTTGGTCAGCATCGGGGTTTCGATATCGAGGAACCCGTGGTCGTCCATAAAGCGACGGACAAAGCTGGTGATTTTCGCACGAGTTTTCAGGCGGTTTGCCATTTCCGGGCGACGCAGGTCGAGATAGCGGTATTTCAGACGCGCTTCTTCGGTGTTGACGTGGTTCGAGTCAAGCGGCAGCGATTCTGAACGGTTGATGATAACCAGGTCAGACGCCAGCACTTCGATTTCGCCGGTCGGCATCTCGCTGTTGACGTTTTTAGCATCACGCGCACGCACGGTCCCGGTGATTTGAATGCAAAACTCATTACGCAGTTCGGAAGCCAGTTTTAAGGCTTCGGCGCGATCCGGATCGAAGAACACCTGAACGATGCCTTCACGGTCACGCATATCGATGAAGATAAGGCTGCCGAGGTCACGGCGACGGTTAACCCAACCACACAGGGTGACCTGCTGACCAACGTGGGACTGACGGAGCTGCCCGCAATATTCTGTACGCATGAGAGTTCCCTTAACTTAGCCGCAGGCACACTTGTCGCAGCTTTCGCTTAATATCACAACTGGATGAAAAAAGGGGGCTATTATACTGGAAATTCTGCCGCGCGATAAGTCCGTCGCGCACCGGGCGTACGTTTGCTGTACGTAAAGCGGGTGTACTCACAAAAATTAACAAATTTTGTGACCCGCACACGGGGCGACTCATCGTATTGTTAGCGTCCTAATGATGTGATTTAACGGGGATAATAATGTTGGAACTGAACGCAAAGAAAACGGCACTGGTGGTTATTGACCTTCAGGAAGGCATTTTGTCCTTCGCCGGTGGCCCGCACGCTGCTGATGATGTGGTAGCGAAAGCGGCAAAACTGGCCGCCAAATGCCGCGAGCAGGGATCGCCCGTTGTCATGGTTCGCGTCGGCTGGTCTGCAGACGGCGGCGACGCGGTGAAAACGCTGGTCGATGCCCAGGCTCCAGCGCACACGCTGCCGGAAAACTGGATGACCTACCCACCCGCGCTGGGTAAAAAAGACACGGATATTGAAGTCACCAAACGCCAGTGGGGCGCGTTCTACGGCACCGAGCTGGAGCTTCAGCTGCGTCGTCGTGGCGTCGACACCATTATTCTGTGTGGTATTTCCACCAATATCGGCGTGGAATCCACCGCCCGTAACGCATGGGAGCTGGGCTTCAATCTGGTTATCGCTGAAGACGCGTGCAGCGCCGCCAGCGCCGATCAGCATCAGGGTAGCATGACCAACATCTTCCCGCGTATCGCCCGCATTCGCAGCACTGAGGACATCCTCAAAGCGTTATGATTTACATCGGCTTGCCGCAATGGTCGCACCCGAAATGGGTGCGGCTTGGCATCACCAGTCTGGAAGAGTACGCCCGCCACTTTAACTGTGTGGAAGGCAACACCACGCTCTATGCCTTGCCAAAAGCCGAGATTGTTCAGCGCTGGCGCGAACAAACCACCGATGATTTTCGCTTCTGTTTTAAATTTCCGGCCACCATCAGCCACCAGGCTGCATTGCGCCATTGCGAAGAGTTGACCGCCGAATTTTTTCATCGCCTGTCGCCGCTGGAAAATCGTCTTGGGCAATATTGGCTCCAGTTACCTGCGGCTTTCTCACCGGCAGACCTCCCTGCCCTGTGGCATTTTCTGGATAGTTTGCCCAAAGCATTCACCTACGGCGTCGAAGTTCGCCATCCGCTTTTCTTTATGAAAGGCGAAGAAGAACAGCAACTGAATCGCGGCCTTCATCAACGAGGCGTGAACCGGGTGATTCTGGACAGCCGACCGGTGCACAGTGCGAAGCCACACAATGAAGCCATTATTGATGCTCAGCGTAAAAAGCCGAAAGTCCCCGTGCATGCGGTGGTGACCGCCAATAATCCGATGGTGCGTTTTATCGGCAGCGACGATATGGCACAGAATCAGGCCCTGTTTGCCGTCTGGCTAAAAGCCCTGCCTAAATGGACGCAAACCACCACGCCTTATTTGTTTCTGCACACGCCGGATATTGCCCAGGCCCCGGAACTGGTCGATACGCTTTGGAAGAGTCTGCAAGACGTTCTGCCACAAGTCGGCTCCGCCCCCGCTATCCCAAAGCAAACTTCGCTTTTTTGAGTTATCCTTCCTCGAATAGTCAGTGCTGTCAGCCAGTTTAAAAGGGAGTTTGTATGGTAAGCGCGCTATACGCCGTGTTAGGTGCGTTGCTGTTGATTAAGTTTTCTTTCGATGTGGTTCGCCTGCGTTTGCAATATCGCGTGGCCTATGGCGACGGCGGTTTTAGCGAACTGCAATGCGCCATTCGTATTCATGGCAACGCGGTGGAATACATCCCCATCGGCCTGGTGTTGCTGCTGTTTATGGAGATGAACGGCGCTGAAACCTGGATGGTGCACGTCTGCGGACTGCTGTTGATTGTCGGGCGCCTGATGCATTACTACGGTTTCCATCACCGTCTGTTCCGCTGGCGTCGTTCAGCGATGAGTGCCACCTGGTGCTCGCTTGCGCTAATGGTGCTGGCAAATCTCTGGTATCTGCCGTGGGAGTTGGTTTTCTCCCTGCGTTAGCGCACAATACGCCGTTTTTTATTTTCTGGAATCACGTTATGTCCCATCGCGACACGCTTTTTTCCGCGCCGATCGCAAGCCTCGGCGACTGGACCTTCGATGAACGGGTAGCAGAAGTTTTCCCCGATATGATCCAACGCTCGGTGCCCGGTTATTCCAACATCATCTCGATGATTGGTATGTTGGCCGAGCGCTTTGTGAAGCCGAATACTCAGGTTTATGACTTAGGCTGCTCGTTGGGCGCAGCCACGCTTTCCGTGCGCCGTAACATTGCCGCGGAAGGCTGCAAAATCATTGGCGTAGACAACTCGCCCGCGATGGTAGAGCGCTGCCGTCGTCACATCGACGCTTATAAAGCCCCAACACCGGTGGAAATCATCGAAGGCGATATTCGCGACATTGAGATTGAGAACGCCTCAATGGTAGTCCTCAATTTCACGATGCAGTTTATTGAGCCGCCGGAACGCCAGGCGCTGCTGGAAAAAATCTGCAAAGGCCTGAACCCAGGCGGCGCACTGGTGCTGTCCGAGAAATTCAGTTTCGAAGACCACAATGTCGGCGAACTGCTGTTTAACATGCACCACGACTTTAAGCGCGCCAACGGCTACAGCGAGCTGGAAATAAGCCAGAAGCGCAGCATGCTGGAAAACGTGATGCTCACCGATTCTGTCGAAACACACAAAGCGCGTCTGCGCGCCGCCGGATTTGCTCACAGCGAACTGTGGTTCCAGTGTTTCAACTTTGGCTCGCTGATTGCGCTGAAAGCCGGGGCTGACGAATGATTGAGTTTGGCAATTTCTATCAGCTCATCGCCAAAGATCCACTACTGTCACGCTGGCTGGAAACGCTGCCTGCACAGATTGGTGCCTGGCAGCGTGAAGGCGTTCATGGCCTGATGAAACAATGGACCCGCGCGGTCGAATTCATGCCTGAAATTCAGCCGTGGAAACTGGATTTGCTGCACAGCGTTACCGCCGAAAGCGAACAGCCATTAAGCGAAGGTCAGCTGAAACGCATGGACGTGTTGCTGCGCAATCTCATGCCGTGGCGCAAAGGGCCGTTTTCGCTGTACGGCATCAATATCGATACCGAATGGCGTTCGGACTGGAAGTGGGACCGCGTGTTGCCCCATCTGTCTGACTTAACAGGACGCACTATTCTCGATGTTGGCTGCGGCAGCGGCTATCACATGTGGCGCATGATTGGCGCGGGCGCAAAACTGGCTGTCGGTATCGATCCGACGCAGTTATTCCTGTGTCAGTTTGAGGCGGTGCGTAAATTGCTGGGCAACGATCAGCGTGCTCACCTGCTGCCGCTCGGCATTGAACAACTGCCTGCGCTCAATGCGTTTGACACCGTGTTTTCGATGGGCGTGCTCTATCACCGTCGTTCACCGCTGGAACACCTCTGGCAACTGAAAGATCAGCTGGTGAGCGAAGGCGAACTGGTGCTGGAAACCCTGGTGGTGGAAGGCGACGAAAACACCGTGTTGGTGCCAGGTGATCGCTACGCGCAGATGCGTAACGTTTACTTCATTCCTTCCGCACCGGCACTGAAACAGTGGCTGGAAAAATGCGGCTTCGTGGATGTACGTATCGTCGATATGAACGTGACCAGCACCGAAGAGCAGCGTCGTACCGAGTGGATGACCACCGAATCACTGGGCGATTTCCTCGACCCGAACGACAGCAGCAAAACCATCGAAGGCTACCCTGCCCCGCTGCGGGCGGTGATTGTGGCGAAAAAGCCTTAAATTGCCGGATGGCGCTATCGCTTATCCGGCCTTGTATTATTCCTCTCGTGCAGAAAGAACCGGCCAGTTATTTCTGCCTGCAGTCCGGACGCCGTATCCGGCCTTAGATTTCG
>NZ_JBJDNI010000044.1:0-22280 GCF_044900545.1 Scandinavium sp. NPDC088450
CGATATTTCATGGCGATAATGTCCGCTATAAATGATGGACATTATTTTCCCTGAACCGGAGGAATGGCGACAGACGGTCTAAATGAGCCGCTTACGAATTTGCAGCGCATTCACCAGCAGGTCAAGCCGCCCGAACAGCTGCTTGCTGAGATAGAGAAAGCCGAACAGCCAGCCTTCCTTCTGTTTTTCTACCGGTGGGCACCAGGGAACGGTGTCTGCCAGGTCCTGAAGGTATTCATCACCTTCTTCCATATAACAGCGGATAAACTCCCAGTACATGGTTAGATCTTCGGGGTTCCAGTTTAAATCGATCGGTAGGGGAATAGCCTTTGCTACTGTGTCCCCGTCCTCTTCCGTAGTACACCCCACAATAGTCCATTGTGTTGAGAATGGCATCTTTGCTGAAGTCAGGACAAAGTGGATATCCCGCCATGGAATGGATAGCACCGTTCCACCGGACTGATACACATACACCATTCCGTTTATACGGTTAAAACGGATGGGATAGTAAGTGCTGGAAAATGCTTCAGTGGCCATTATCCTGTACGCAACCCAGGAAAGCAGAAGAGTAACCCCCATGCTAATTACGGCAACAATCCAGATCACAGCACTCTGAAAGCCAACGTGTAAAAATGTGACTATTGGCTGGAAAAACGCCGCCAGAAACAGACAAAAAAAGAAGCCCCCCGACAATGTTTTTGTTCCACGCCAGTTGTAATAACGGTCAACCAGTTCCAGATAGGTCGAATTCAGCCGGACCACACTGTCAAACCCGGAAATTCCTTTCACATCCGGGTCGCCTGTTTTCTGCGAATAAACCCGGCAGGCATTTTTATCACTGAGTCGTAGGAACCCTTTATAGAACCTCTTTGACGGGTCGGCAGGGAGTCGTTTAAAAGGGTTAAACATGTGACTCTCCTTTCCCAATCAGGGCCATATAGCCGTCCTTTTCTATACGGTCATTCGGGTAGATGAAAATATCGTCTTTGCCTTCCGGTATTCGTCGCCATTGCATACTGAGCAGCCACTTCTGTATCTCATTGCGGGTATGTTTTAACAGTAAACCACCCACCCGCATTTCAGTGGCAGGAGCGTTATTTATGCTCACCATATTTTTCTCTCAGGCGGGCAGTGATCCGGTCCATGGCCTTACGCTCTTTGGCGAAGGCGCGTGCATAGCGTTCTTTGCCCTGTAACCCCAGCATGGGTCGCCAGATCTGTGGAGGGTTATGCTCAGCGCCTTTATTGACGGGGTCGTTCTTATCGGGCTGGCAGGCATCTTCAATTTCTTTTGGCCACACCGGGATTTTACAGGTCTTCATGACCAGCCAGCGTGGAAAACTGATCACAAAAAAGATGGGGATCTGCAGCGCATTCACCAGCAGACCCAGCCGCCCGAACAGTTGCTTACTGAGATAGAGAAACCCGAACAGCCAGCCTTCCTTCTTTTTTTCTACCGGTGGGCACCAGGGAACGGTGTCTGCCAGGTCCTGAAGGTATTCATCACCTTCCTCCATATAACAGCGGATAAACTCCCAGTACATGGTTAGATCTTCGGGGTCCCAGTTTAAATCGATCGGAAGGGGGATCGCCTTCGCGACCGTGTCCCCGTCCTCTTCCGTAGTGCACCCCACAATGGTCCACTGCGTTGAGAATGGCATCTTTGTCGAGTACAACACAAAGCGAAGCTCCCGCCACGGTACGGACAACACCGTTCCACCGGACTGATACACATACACCATCCCGTTTTTACGGTTAAATCGGATCGGGTAGTAGGTATTGAGAAACACCTCGGAGGTCATCATTCGGTACAGGCCAAAAGAGAGTGGTAACGTAATCCCCCAAATAAGAATGGCAACTAACCAGATACCAACGCTTGTTTTCTCTACCAATGCCAGCATGGCGAGTGATTCAATGAACAACCCAAATGACAAACAAAAAAATACAATACCAGCCAGCGTCCCCACACCGCGCCAGTTATAATACCTGTCAACCAGTTCCAGATATGTTGAATTCAGACGAACCACGCTGTCGAACCCGAAGATCCCTGCTACATCCGGATTACCAGTTTCTTGCAAATAAATTCGAATAATACTTTTATCACTGAGACATCGAAACGGTTTATAGAACAGCTTTGATGGGTCTTTTGGTAGTCTCTTAAAGGGATTAAACATGCGACTCCCCTCTACCAGTCAGGGCCATATAGCCATCCTTTTCCATGCGGTCATTCGGATAGATGGCCGGGATATCGCTCTCGCCTGGTGGCACCTGCCGCCATTGCATACTGAGCAGCCACTTCTGTATCTCATTGCGGGTATGTCTTAACAGTAAACCACCCACCCGCATTTCAGTGGCAGGAGCGTTATTTATGCTCACCATATTTTTCTCTGAGGCGGGTAGTGATCCGGTCCATGGCCTTACGCTCTTTGGCGAAGGTGCGTGCATAGCGTTCTTTGCCCTGTAACCCCAGCATGGGTCGCCAGATCTGTGGAGGATTATGCTCAGCGCCTTTATTGACGGGGTCGTTCTTATCGGGCTGGCAGGCATCTTCAATTTCTTTTGGCCACACCGGGATTTTACTGGTCTTCATGACCAGCCAGCGCGGAAAGCTGATCACAAAAAAGAAGGGAATTTGCAGCGCATTCACCATCAGGCCAAGCCGCCCAAACAACTGCTTGCTGAGATAGAAAAAACCAAACAGCCAGCCCTCTTTCTGTTTTTCTATCGGTGGGCACCAGGGAACTGTGTCCGCCAGGTCCTGAAGATATTCATCACCTTCTTCCATATAACAGCGGATAAATTCCCAGTACATGAGTATGACCTCAGGCCCCTGGCTCAGATTAATCGGAAGGGGGAAGGTACGTGTGATCGTGTCCCCGTCATCTCCAATAACACATCCTACAATGGTCCATTCTGTAATAGTGAAGTTCTTTCCACTGGTCAGAACAAAGCGAAGATCCTGCCACGGTATAGACAAAACATCCCCTCCGGACTGATAGAGATACACCATCCTGTTTTTACGGTTAAAGCGGATCGGATAATAGGTACTGAAAAACAACTCGGAGGTCATCATTCGGTATGTGAGTAAAGAAACCGGCAATGTAATAACCCACGTTAAAATAGCCACAACCAGGATGCCAAAACTGTAACCGCCCCCCCCCAGTACGACTCCGATAGTGCCGTAACAAAACAAACCAAAGAAAATGCAAAAAAAGATTACCCCGGCCAGCGTCCACGTCCCACGCCAGTTGTAAGTACGGTCAACCAACTCCAGATACGTCGAGTTCAGCCGGACCACGCTGTCAAACCCGTAGACTCCTTTAACATCCGGATCACCTGTTTTCTGCGAATAAACACGAGAGACGCCTGTATCACTGAGACGAACAAAATCCTTATAGAACAGTTTTGACGGGTCGGCAGGAAGCCGCTTAAAAGGATTAAACATGTGTCGCTCCCTGTGCATTCAGGGCCATATAGCCGTCCTTTTCCATGCGGTCATTCGGGTAGATGAACGGAATATCGTCCTCACCTTCCGGTATCCGTCGCCACTGCGTGCGGAGCAGCCACTTCTGTATCTCATTCCGAGTATGGCTTAACAGCCAGGCCCCGGCACCCAGAACCAGCAGCATCCCCACAAATATCCCCGCCGGCCCGAGGAAGAATGCTGCCAGTTCCGAACCAGCTAAAGTGGCTTTCGACACTCCTAAAAGGGAAATGAGAGTGATTGTTATCCTGCTGCCTCCCCCCACGGTCATCATTCCGATTCCAACAGAGTTAATCAAATGCCCCAGACCAACACCTACTTTTCCGTCGAGAGCATCAGATAACCCATTCCAAAACTCAACAGCGGTATAAACCACACCGCCACCATACCCTAATCCACCCCAAAAACCCGCCCCGACAACCTTCATGGCACCGTTCCTGACCAGCGACATAGTAGAAGACAACTCCAGTTGCATCAGCGGCGTCATTGCCAGCTTCAGGGCTTCTGCCGTCGATGCTACTGCCATGCTGGCATTGGCCCCGAACACTGTCGCGGCTTTGCCGCCGGTTGGCAGGCCGCTTTCCTTCAGGCCGTAACTCAGCACCATCCACTGGAAGTACGCCGAGAATACCGTACCTCCAAATGTCAGCCCTTTCGCCGACATCTCTCTTGCAAGTGAAGTGGGGGACATACCCTCCAGTTGAGCCACTGACGAATTCAGTGATTTTGGAAACAGCATTCTTGCCAGGTCGTCATCAGAAAGCATCGCTGTATTAAGCTTCGCCAGACGTTCTTTGACCGGCAGTGCTTTCAGGTTCATTGCTTCCTGGACGTTAATAATCCTCGGCAGCTGTATTTGCCCTCTGGCGTTTTTAGGCAGTTCTTTTTCAAGCCGGGCTGCCAGCTTACGCATCGCGTTGTACAACTGACCGCCGGTTTTGCCGCTCATTTCCAGCAACCCGGCGATGCCACGGGTCATCGCCCCGACAAAGTTTTTCGTCCCCGGCTGCACACTGACCGCCGAGAATGCCTTACCCTGCATTGCCAGTATCCCGATGGCAAAGCGTACCGGCGTGCCTTTTACCATCAGGTCCACCGATTTCATCATTGCCCCAGACCACAGCAGGCTGAGCTTTTCCAGCCCCGTCAGAATGGCCCCGGCATAGTTGCCGCTGTACTCTTTTGCCCCGTCAGCCAGGCGGTCCCAGCTCATGCCCAGCCACCAGTCCGGCCCGCCGGTCTGCAGTTGGGCATCCGCCTGGGCTATCCATGCGTCGTGGTTAAAGAATGCGGCGCGCAGCAAAAAGTTTTCCGGGGTCAGGGGAGCGTGATTGAGCTGTTGCTCAATATGGGTGATGACCCCGCCTTTATCGTTCATCCCGGCCAGCACCTTCGCCACTGCCTGAATGTAGCGTCCACCGCTGTGCGCACAGGCCGGGTCAAAATGCTGCACGAAGTAATCCGTCATCGCCGGCCCCTGTAACCAGGCCAGATACATGCGGGTAAGGGGGACCACGGAACTCTGGTCATACTCTGTCAGCCAGGCTTTCAGGGTCTGGCTGAACGCCTGTTGCTGTGCGCGGTCGATGTATTTTTCATATCCGGTTTGCCATGCTTCATCCACCCGGTCAGCCCGGCTGGCTTCGGCGACGTCATGCTGCCGGTCGGCAATTTCCGGGGCCGGGAAATGTGGGCCTGCCGGGCCGTCCCAGCCGTAGCGCATTTTCAGTTCATAGCGCTGGTCGGCCTCTTCAGCCGACAGATAAAAATGATTACGCATTGCCAGCTCCACGCTGTTGAGCATGGTGTCGAGAGCCAGCCCACGCTTCAGCGCTGAGTTTGTGGAAAGCGCCTGTTGCATGCGATAGCGCGTAAGGGCAGAGATTTCAGTCGCAATGCCTGTCGGGTCCTCCAGGACAAGAATGGCTCCTTTTCCTGGGCTGAGTGTTTCTGCCGCCTGCTCTAAATATGTTGATGACTGGAAATCGGTTTCTTTGAGCGGATAGGGTGTCCAGTCTTTAAGTCTGCTGCGAGCTAGTCCCGGATTGTACTCCGCCACACAGTCACTCAACTGAGGGAAAGGAAGCGCCTGCTGTCCGCTGTGACGGATTAGCCATGCATCCATATCAAAGGCCTGCATATATCTGCTGCGCCATGCGGCATCTTCATGTTGCTGGCGCACAGCTGGCGTCCAGTGCTCTTCAGACCAGGCAAACCAAAAGAGGCCGTTTGTCATGCCGGCGGGCATCATGGGCAGGGTGACTAGCGAGGCGGTAGCCAGTTCACTGGGCTGCGTGATGCAGGGCTTCATCTCACCGGAAGCGACCCGGGGTGGGACTTCACCGTCTCTGAGAAGGGGGTAAAAATAACCGTCGCCGGTAGCGTAGTAATTTAACCATTCCCCCAGGCGTTCAACCCAGATATACAGAAAACCCTGTCGCATCAGGCGAAGTGTGTAGTCTGCACCCCCTTCGGCAGGGACTGGCAGGGTGATGGTGTCAGGGACGAGGGGAAGGGGACTGCCTTTTTCCATAATCGCCGGGCGAACCGGTAAAACAGGTAAACCATACCGTCGACAAAATGTGCATCCTTTTCCCTTTTCCATCACTCTTCCTGTGCGTTGTTTTCCAGTGAAATATCTTTCTCAGCATGAAGCGGCTGTGAATCTGGCAATAGAGGCTTGTTTTAAAGCGGGTTATTTTATCATCATACTCTGTATGAGACCTAAGCCAAATTCGAAATGATCTATATGAAAATTCGGAAAAATGCGATGCACTAAAAAAGCCCGGCAAAACTGGCTGCCGGGCAGAGAAAAAGCATCCGTGCTAAGAGGCGCGGTCCTACTGGTAAATAAAGGTCACCTGCACCACGCTGCTGAACGTCCCGGCGCTGACGGGCGTTGAAGTGGTGTAATAGCGTGCGGCAAGCGGAAAATCGGCGGTATGATTACTTTGGTTAACCAGCACGCTAAAGCTGGCATCCGGTGCGATCAAAATCTGATCCTGAGGATCGGACAGCTCCAGCGCCAGACCTTTCGCGCTACCGGTGTTGGCAAATTTTATCGGGTGAACACTGTCTGCCTGTCCGTGAAAGGTGGCGGTGGCGAGCACGATGCTTGTCGGGCATTTTGAGAGCGTTAAATCGAAGTTTTTCCATTCCCCGGCATCACCCACCTGTTTGAAATCCTTTGCAACGGCCTGACCCAGGTTGACCGTCAGATTTTGACTGGCACTGTCGACCTGGCAGGTATTAGCCACAATATTTCCGTGAATATGAACCGGGATTTCGTCTGCCAGCGCCTGGCAGGCCAGTCCGAGTAGCAGCACAGTGAGTAACTTTTTCATTTATACCCCAACGTAATCGTGGCCACGGAATTGGCTGTGCCCGGTGTCACCTGCGAACTTATTTGCTCATAGGCGAGAATAAATGGAATCGACAGCGGAACGTTTGCATAGGCCGGTGTTGGCGTTTCGTTATAGGAGCCAAAGTTCGGTGGCTGGCTATTGGAGTTTATTTTGACGCCCACGCCAGTGGCGACGCCGTCTTCCGGTGTTAATTTAATGACGTCCGCATAGTTTTGCTCGTAGCCATTCGCGCTGGTGATCATCATCTGCGGTTGCACCGTGTTGTTGCAGCTCACCGTGATAGTAAAGTTTATCTGGGCGACCACAGTGCCTTGTCCGGTAAAAGCGCTGATTGGCAGATTACCCATCTCCACCGTGAGAGATTTCGGCGACACGTTACAGGTCACCTGTTTGACGGTGACATTCCCTGCATAAGAGAGGTGATTCGGGCTACCGATCGCCTCATGTTGATAAACGCCGACCCCAAAGACAGCCTGACTTCCTACCAACGCACCCGGTGTCACCGTGTCGCTGGTTTTTACCAGTTGGAGCGTTACGTCAAAGTTGAAGGAGAGACTTCCGTCTGACGCGATATAACCCAGCGGTGTCGCAGAGGAGTTACAATAGAGACCGCCTGCGTTAGTGATCTTCTGCCCTCTGTCGTTTATCAACGCGATACCAATCCCTTGCACGCCGGTAGAATAGACGCCGCTCATACCCGGCACCTCAGTTCCTGAACCGTAAAAACAGGCAATAATCGGTAAACCGGCATCAGAGGAACTGGTGCAGTCGCCTGTCACATGCACGCTTTGTTCCGTTCCCGGAATGGTGGATCCCACAGCCAGGGTGGTGGAGACCGAAATCGAGGCGAGCGTGAACTCTTTGGGAATATTCGGCGAGGTGCAGCTGGCTTTCGCGTGCGGCATAAAAAATGCCGCTGCCGCGAGAATCAAAAGTAAAAAGGACTGTTTTGCTATCGACATCTTAGGGTTTCCCTCGTGAATCAGTGACACTGCCCGGCAGCGTGAATAATGTTGGCTTGGTCTTTTTTATCCTTCAGGGCATAGTCGACGATGCAGCGCTCACTGGCTTCATTCCCCCAGGACACGAACAGTTTTCCGTGTTGGGCAAGGCCGGTGAGATAAACCTGGCCGTCATTGCCGACAATAAATTCATCGCTTTTCTCTTCGGTGGTGACCGTTGCGCCAAATGGCAACGGTTTACCGTTATGATCCAGCGTCATTAAGACTCTGTTCCCCACGCGAGTAGTGAACGAGGCTCGCACCACTGCGCCACGCGTTGGCGTGACCGTCAGTGCGGCGTGGGTGACATCGGCGTCATCCGGCAGCGTTTCAGTGTCCAGCGTGAGCAGGTTGTGGCGATAGGCGGTGACAAAAGGCACCACGGTATAACCGCGATAGTCCGTTTCGACGCCAGTCTGGTTAGCGACAAACGTGCCGTGCGTGCCCGGTGCTTTGATAAGCGCAATGGTTTCTCCCAGTGGCTGACCCAGCGTGATACCGTCGGCATGAGCCACGATGCCACCCTGAATACCTGCACTCACGGTACGCTGATATTTGTCCTGGCTGGCGTTGCCTGTGACTTCGCCGTAAGTCCCTTTGTAGTCCGCATTCAGGCTGGTAGAGTTGGCTGAGCTGGCACTGCCGACACCCTGCTGAACGTTCCAGCTCAGGTTGTCATTGTCCAGCGCCGTGCCGTTGAGCCCCAGGTTGTAGGTGCTCCCGTCTTTGCTGTTATTCATGTTCATGGTCGCCCAGGTGTTATGCATCCAGTGGTCGAGCGGCACGGACACGCTCAGGCTGAACTGGTTGTCATTGTTGACGTCTCTGTCGTTATCGTCAGTGCTGTAGGTATTTTTGTTTCGGCTGTAGCTCAGGGTGTAACTGACGTCGTGCCAGTTGTTGTTGTAGTTCACGCTGAGCGAGGTCATGTCCTGACTGTTGTCCCAGTAGGTTTCTTTCACCATGCTCAGGGTGACTGAGCCCCAGCCTTCGGGAAGGGTCTGATCGACGGTGGCTTCCGCGCGTGCCTGTTTTTGTTGTGGGGCTGACCAGTCGCTGGAATCAGTCCAGGACTCCAGGGTGTCCTGAAGGGTGTAGAAGCCCTGGCTGTTGTAGCGGTAACCCGCCAGTGAAAAGTTGGTGCCGGTGGTGGCGACATCTTTGCTGTAACGAACGCGCCAGGAGCGACCGCGGCTGGCTTCGCTATTTTTCAGCAGCGCTTTGGCGTGGGTTACGTCGATAGAAAAAGCCCCTAAATCACCGAAGTTTTTACCCACCCCAATCGCCAGAGACTGGTAGCGACTGCTGCCCTGAACACCGCCATAAGCAGTCACGCCATACGGCAAACCATAAATGGCGCTGGCCTGGGCGAAAGGTGTCTTTTCCACGCTGTTGTCGTAAGAGCGATACTGGCCAGCGGTCACGCTGTATTTCAGGTGTTTTTCTCGTTGCAAAACGGGCACAGAAGCATAGGGCACTACAAAGTGGCTTTCGCTGCCGTCCGTTTCTTTGACGGTCACCTGGAGATCGCCGCTGCTGCCGGTAGGGTAAAGATCGTTAATCTCAAATGCCCCTGGCGCGACGGTGTTTTGATAGATGATGTACCCGTTCTGGCGAACCATCACCAACGCATTACTGTGTGCGGTGCCGCGCACCACGGGGGCATAACCTCGCTCGCTCTCTGGCAGCATGTCGCTGTCAGAATTAAGCTGCGCGCCGGTGTAGGGAACGCTGTCAAAAACATCCGCAGGCGTTGTGCTTTGCCCTAAGGTAAGGTCACTTTTCAGCGCGATAATGTCGCGCTGGGCATAGGTATACACGGACGTGAATTCGCTGTTTTCGGTTTGGCCCGTGGTGTTGCGGTTCCAGGTCGAATAGTTACGTACACGCCAGGCACCGAGGTTAAAACCAGGGCGCAGGTTGATGTACTGGCTGCTGCTGTCTTCTTCGCCTTTCTGACGTGCAAAGCTCTGGCTGACGTTGGCACTGTAATTCAGCAGACCGGCGGTTATCCCTTCATCGTATTCTTTGGGGTCGATATAGCCGCGTGGAACCTGGCCCAACGCGACCTGGGGAATACTCAACAGCAGTTGCTGGTTTCTGACATGAAAGCTGGCTGAAGCTGAAGGAATGGCGCTTAAGTCGGCGCATTTTCCACCAGCGGAGAGGTTGGGATAGTTTTCTGTTTTTATGCCTAGTTTCGCTAACTCGCTGACGCTGAAACAAGGCTGCAGTGAACGAGTGCCTTGTGCATCTTCCTGAAGCGTGAAAACGACGTCGTGGCTATCGACTTTATTATTATTGATAAAGATAGCCACCGGATATTTCCCCGGTGCTTGTCCAGGGCCATTTTCATATAACTCAAGATCGGTTTTCCCCTGCGCTGGATTATCAATGTCCAGCAGTGCCGGATTAAAATAATCGTCGGCCCAGGTTTGCGGCGCAAACAATGCCCCTGCCAGGCCACAAACGATGACCAGCAGAGCAAGGCATTGGCGAACCAGAGACTTTTGATGAGTATACATGGGAGAGTAGGCAACCAGGTCTTAATGTAAGGTCGCAGACCAGGTTTTACTGATGCTGCCATAATCGGTGATCACGGACCACGACACGCTGGTGCCGCTGGTATTTGCCTGGAGCGCAAAGTGTGTCTCGGTATCAGGCACCGCCCAGGTGGCGCTGGTCACTTTATGCCCGTTCAGGGTCACGGCCTGGAAGTTCATATAAAAAGGTGTTGGGTTATTGACCACCAGATCATTCCCTTCGCGATGCCATTGAAGTTTTTCAGCGACGTCTTCAGGCTTGCCTTTTACACTCTCTGGGCGGTACAACAATTTAATACGCGTATTAATCGCGATTTGCAGAGTATTGGTATCATCGCTGTGGTGCGATGAAGGGATTGCTTTTATATTAAGCCAATAAAGGGATTCTCTGTCTTCTGGCAATGTCCCGCCAGTCCGTACCACACGTAACACGTTATCTTCTTTCGCATCCAGTCTGAACAGCGGTGGCGTAATAAGAAAAGGAACACTGGCCTTTTTCCCTGTGCCTGCATCAACCCAGGATTGCACCAGATAATTAATATTATCTGGATTGGACACCCCAATGGATGACTCCTGTTTGTTTCCCTGATAGACCATTCGGGTGCCATTAATAATCACGCCAGCATGAGTGGTGGCTGCGACTAATAACAGGCTGCTTAATAAATAACTGTAACGCATGAATGTTTCTCAATAAAGAAGGAGACAGTATTCTTCTTGCGAAAAAAAGTGCCTCCTGGTGGGGGATCAGTTATAAATAACCGTAAAGGTGGACGCGGAATTAGCCGGACCTGCCGTTACCGAGGCTTTGGTCTGGATATAGCGGGCACCAAATTGCAGATTGTTCATCGTACTGCCAGACGTCAAAGCATACGGCTGAGAAGGCGAGTATAAATCGATAGGCTGCTCGGAGGCGTCAACCAACTGAATCGCCACGCCTGTTGCAGCGCCCGTTCCAGGTGTTAATGCCAGGGTCGTGTTATTGTCCGCATCCGGAATTCCACCGAAATTAATCGCGGCCGTTGTGACGGTATCTGGACAATCTGTAAGCTGAATATTAAACAGCGTTAAGGTGGTGGTCGAGCCCGTCCCCTTAAACATCGTTTTGGAGACTTTCCCTAACGCGACATTTAATGGATTGCTTAACCCATTCACCACCTGACAGGCCGAATCAATAATTTCGCCCGTGAAGTTAATTTGACCTTCGCCATTGGTTTCCGCGAAAGCGGAAGCCGAACAGCCGATCGCTGAGGCGATCAGTAAACCTAATGCAATCTTTTTCATAATATGACCTGTAAATATCTCCTTCCGAAAGAGGATGTCCTGTTTATAGTGAACCCATCACTCAACAACTCACTGTGGATTATTTAATCAAAAAATGCGGGCTAGCGATGCTTATGCCGAACTGATAAATATCTCAGATAAAACTTGAATAATATTTAACTGTTGAAAAACAGCGCATTGTATTGACCAGCGGCGGACATAAAAAACTATCAGCGGGGAGGTCATCGGGGCTATATTGTTAACATCATGCTACAAGGAGTGACACCGTGGATTATCGTAAAATTATTAAAGAAGTGGGGCGCGGTAAAAATCATGCCCGCGACCTGGACACCGAGACGGCGCGCGGACTTTATGCTCAGATGCTGAAAGGCGAAGTACCGGAACTGGAGCTGGGCGGTATTCTGATTGCCCTGCGTATTAAAGGAGAAGGCGAAGCGGAGATGCTCGGCTTCTATCAGGCGATGCAACACCACACGATTACGCTGACACCGCCCGTCGGCAAGCCGATGCCGATAGTGATCCCCAGCTACAACGGTGCGCGCAAGCAGGCCAACCTGACGCCATTGCTCGCGATGCTGCTGCATAAACTGGGTTTCCCGGTACTGGTGCACGGTGTGAGTCACGATCCGACTCGCATCTTGACCGAGACGATTTTTACCCTGTTGGGCATTGAGCCGACGCGACACGCTGGTCAGGCTCAGGCCAAACTCGACAGCCATCAGCCGGTGTATATGCCCATCGGCGCATTTTGCCCGCCGCTGGAAAATCAGCTTGGGATGCGTTGGCGGATGGGCGTGCGTAACAGTGCGCATACGCTGGCAAAACTCGCCACACCGTTTGCCGAAGAGGCCGCATTGCGCTTATCCAGCGTTTCTCACCCGGAATATGTGCCGCGTGTGGGTAAGTTTTTTGCTGATATCGGTGGTCGTGCTTTGTTAATGCACGGCACCGAAGGCGAAGTCTATGCCAATCCGCAACGCTGCCCGCAAATCAGCCTGATCGACCGCGCCGGAACGCGCGTGGTGGTGGAACGTGAAGATGCTCTGCGTGAAGTGCAGTTGCCAGAATCAAAAGATCCGGAAGTGACGGCGAGATGGATTGAGCGTTGTGTGGCGGGTGTGGAGCCGGTGCCTGAAGTGCTGAAAATTCAGATGGCCGCCTGCCTGCTGGCAACCGGGGAAGTGCCCAGCATTGAAGAAGGAATGAAACGGGTGAATGCCTGCTGGTGATTGGCGGGTGGCGGCTACACCTCACCCGGCCTGCTCGGCACGTCGAATTTGTAGGCCTGGCAAGCGCAGCGCCGCCGGGCAATAAAGCAAAAAAAAGCCCGTCCAGTGGCAGGACGGGCAAAATAAGGGTTAAACAGGTACTGCGGCAATAGTCAATGAGGGGTAATTCAATTCAGGCTGTTATTTGTAGATAACAGCGGTACCGCTAATTTTGTTGTTGGTGTTAGCAGAAGTAATGCTGTAACCGGTAGCACCTGCTGCCGCAGCCTTCTCAGCCAGTTTGGCTTCCAGACCGTCCAGGGTGCTTGCACCGTCTACAGACACGGTACCGATTTTGTTCAGGCTCTGCGCTTCAGACGGGGAAACCGGCTGGGCCGCGAAAGCGCCAAAAGAAAGAGCAGAAAGAGCGATAGCAATAGCAGCAGTTTTGATGGTTTTCATGGTTAATCTCTCGCAGGTTATTCTTTAAAAGTGACGTTGTTCCGTCGATGTGATGAGTATCACGCTTTTTGGCGAAAGATAAAATCGAACAACCTTGACAGACTCAATCGAAAAAATTGAATGATGAATAATTTACTGATTATTAATAAATTATTTTCCGTGCTGGTGTGAAACGACCGGAGAGAAATTTTTAGGGCACATTTTGCGACTTCTTTCGCCAAAAACTGTGCGTGTAAAGACAACCGCTTACGCTGTGTTTTTAGCTGTAGTTTTGTCAATAAAGCTACTGAAATCAGGATTGGCTGAAACTATACACTGAGTATTGTCAGTTTTTAAGGTGTTTATTCCAGGGTTTTGTCAGGGAGGATTAACAGAGGTAAAAAGAAATGCGCCCGTGAAAAGAGGCGCATTTTGGGGTGTAAAACTTAGACAGATTATTTGTAGATGGTGGCGGTACCGAACATTTTGTTGTTACCGCTGGCAGAATTGACCACAAACCCTTTCGCGCCTTCTTGCTGCGCTTTTTCGGCAAGCTTACTTTGCAAATCCTGGAAATCATCGGCACCTGAAACGGAAACCGTACCCGCCGGGCGCAATTGTCCGGTATCACCTTGCTTCAGTTGTTGAGTATCGGCGGTCGCCGAAAACGAGAGCATCGACAACGCACCAGCAGCGATCAGAATCATCATTCTCTTCATGTGCACAGCCTCTCTGTTACCACGGGGGATAGGTAAAGTGTAGGTGCTGGCGAAGTGTGACATGCCGCAAAAAATTGATGATCATCTGCTCGTTTTTTGAACGACATTGCTTGACAATAAGCTGACAAATCAGCCACATACAAGTGGCTGATAAACTGAAGAATTATCTCGCATCCGGGCGTATCAGGTCGAAACGCTGGCTTTCATCAATGCTGTAATAAGCGGTCGGTCCGCCTGCTCGCAGCACAGGCCGAGCTTTTGCGGTCTGATAAATGCCGTTTTCCAGCAAGGATTCATCGATATGCACGGCCACCACTTCGCCCAATACCAGCCAGGTGTCCACGGCGGTGCCGTCTGCGCCCGTCAACTGGATGCATTGTGAAAGTCGGCACTCGAAGTTGACCGGGCTTTCTGCGACGCGTGGCGCACGAATGATCCGGCTTTCTGCGGGTGTCAGCCCGGCGCGAGTGAATTCGTCTTCACCGTGCGGCAAGCTGGCTGAGGTTTCATTCATTGCTTTTGCTAGCTCAACGGTGGTGAGATTCCACACGAACTCTTTGGTCTCAATAATGTTGCGCACGCTGTCTTTCCAGCCGTTGCTGGAAAAACCAATGATTGGTGGGCGATAGTTAAAGCAGTTGAAGAAGCTGTACGGCGCAAGGTTGCGACGGCCCTCAGCATCCTGTGAGGAAATCCAGCCAATCGGGCGTGGGCCAACAATGGCATTGAGCGGGTCGTGAGGCAGTCCATGTCCGTTCGACGGTTGATAAAAATACATAGCGCACCAGGGAAGTTAACGGATTATCCAGACTCACTTATTTACGCCACCCGCGTCAACGGGTATCTTACGCAGCCGTCCACAGGAGGAAGCCATGAAAGCCCAAAAGCCGGGATTGCACCCGCGTAACCGCCACCATGATCGCTACGATTTACCCACACTGTGCCAGCAAACGCCTGCGCTGTCGGCGTTTATCGTCACGACGCCTGCGGGTGAGCAGAGCATTAATTTTGCCGATCCGGATGCGGTAAAAACCCTCAATAAGGCGCTGCTGGCCCATTTTTATCAGGTTAAAGAGTGGGATATTCCGGAAGGCTTTCTGTGCCCGCCAGTGCCGGGTCGCGCCGATTATCTGCATCATTTAGCCGATTTGCTGGCTGAAGCGACCGGGAGCATACCAACGAATGCCAGCGTGCTGGATATCGGCACGGGGGCAAACCTGATTTACCCGCTGATCGGCAGCCACGAATACGGCTGGCGTTTTACTGGTACTGAAGTGAATGCCGAAGCCCTTGCCAGCGCACAGGCGATTATCGAGGCCAATCCTGGGATGAGCCGTCAAATTCGTTTGCGCCGCCAGAAAGATGCTCAGGCCATTCTGACCGGCATGATCCATAAAAATGAATACTTCGACGCGATGGTGTGTAACCCGCCGTTCCATGATTCCGCCGCCAGCGCACGTGAAGGCAGCGAGCGTAAACGTCGTAATTTAGGCCAAGGGAAAGACGAAGCCCTCAACTTCGGCGGCCAGCAGCAGGAGCTGTGGTGCGAAGGGGGCGAGGTGGCATTTATCCGTAAGATGATTGAGGAAAGCCGCCAGTATGGGCGTCAGGTGATGTGGTTTACCTCGCTGGTTTCGCGTGGCGACAACCTGCCATTCCTCTATCCGGCGCTGACCGAAGCGGGCGCGGTGAAAGTGGTGAAAAAAGAGATGGCGCAAGGGCAGAAACAAAGCCGCTTTATTGCGTGGACTTTCCTGGATGACGATAAGCGTCGTCGTTTTGCTGCTCGCGCACGATAAATACCGATGTGCCGGGTGGCGCTAACGCTTACCCGGCCTACAAATCTGGCGTGCAAAACTGTAGGCCGGGCAAACGCAGTGCCGCCCGGCAATTCTGTTACAGCGTCGGTTCACTCGGTGCAGGTGGCAAAACCGGCTGTGCCGCAACGGGCGCTGGCAGCATCTGATAAGTCTGCACCGGCGCGCGAACGCCCGCCGCATCGAAATGTTTCTTCACCTGCGTATCCAGCGCAAAACGCACCGTCCACTGCTTCAGCGGCAGGGTGGTGAAGGACACGCGTAAGGTAAAGGCGGTATTGGTCAGCCCGACCAGCCCGGCAAATGACGGCTCGCCAATCACCAGCCCACGAATCTCTTCCTGCTCCATCAGCTCTGCCACGGCGGCTTTCAGCGCATCGTTGGCTTTGTCTAACTCTTCCCCCCGATCCACGTCGTAATTTGCCACCACGGAACCAATGCCGCGCACGAAGTTGGCAAAGGTTGTTATCGAAGACCACGGAATGATGTGGTAGGCCCCGGTATCCTGACGCACGCCAACCGAGCGAATCGACATGCGCTCGACGGTGCCGGTCAGCGGCCCGATGGTCACCAGGTCACCCGTGTTCATGCCATTCTCAAACTGAATGAAGATCCCGGTGATGATATCTTTCACCAGCGTTTGCGCACCGAAGGAAATCGCCAGCCCTAACGCACCCGCACCGGCCAGCAGTGGGGCGATATTCACGCCAATTTCAGAAAGTAAAATCATCACCGTGATAGTGCTGATCACCACCGCCAATGCGTTGCGAAACAGCGTCAGCAGCGTTCTGGCACGCGCACTAGGAAGTGGGCGACCGTGAATATCCGAGGCCAGACGGTTCTCGATTAAGCTCGCCAGAATCGTCCAGCCAATGGCGGAGAAGAAGAGGATCAGGGCGATGCGGATCAGCACGTCGACGGTCTTTTGCCCTGTGTCGTTGTGCAGCCAGTCCCGGAAATCAAACAGTCCCCAGGCGCTTAGGAGCAACATCACCGCGACGCACACGGTCAAAATGCGGGCCGCTTTTAACGAGGCTGATACCCAGCCATTGAGGCGCTTTTGCAGCTCCGGATAGTTGCGCTGTGTTTCGGGCGACAGGGTGATGGTTTTGGCAATCCAGCGCGACAAGATGCCCGACACAAACGCTGCAATGCCGATAATCGCCAGGCTTCTCACCGACGCACCCATCATAAATTTCAGGCTGTTGCCTGGGTCAAACAACGAGAAGAAAAACAGCACAATAAAGTAGGCGCTGGCGAGCCAATGCCACACCAGCGCAAAGGCGCGGATAAACAAACTGAAAAATGCCAGCGAGCGATCCGCCAGTTGGATCAGGCTGTCGGTAATGGCCTGCTTGTTGCGATAAATCAGGTACAGCGCCCAGGCGGTGATACACAGCATGATGATGACGTTGGCGAGCGCGCCGGTCTGCACGTTGACCTGATTAGAAATAATCGGCACCGCCACAATCAGTCCGTAACCAATCAACCCGCTCAGTAAGCTCAGCCGCAGGCTCCAGTAGCGAGCCGTGTCGTCTTGTACGTTGAATGGGCGGAGTTCTGGGACGCGTGGGCAAAAGATCAGGCGCAGGATGGCTTTGAAAAACTCAATCAGGGCAAAGGCGTTGAGGAACAGGCTTTGCTGGAAGGCGATGGTCGGATTGCCTGCGTTGAGGTTATCGCTCAGCACTTGCCCGACGAACAGCGTCAGCCCGAGCAGCAGCAAATCAATCACAATCGCCAGCGTTATCATCGCCGGAAGATGCACCCAGTTGCTGCGGTCGCGGTTCTTTTTGCGTCCCCATTTGCCCATTTTACGGTACAGCGGCAGGGCGCAAAGGCGAAGCAGGGAATAGAACGCGAACACCAACACAGCCAACAGCAGGAAATGCGTTGCGGCGTTGCTGAACGTTTGCGAGTTGAACGATTTATGCGGCGCGGTGGAGATGTTGCGCCAAAGCTGAGCGAAGCGTTCCGACAGCGCCGTGCCATAGTGGCGGCTGACGTCGGTGACGCTCTCCAGCACGGTTTTCTCATCAGCAACCGGCGGTGGGTTCAGTTTCGGCGTCGGGTCTTGTGGCGGTGTCGCGGCGGCGGTTCTGAGCTGGGTGATTAATTCTTTGCGCGCAGCCTCGTTTTCCAGCACATCGGCAAGCGCTGCGTAAGCGGCTTTCTTTTGCGCAGCATCGGGTTCAGCGGGGGCGCTCTGGTTGGTGGTTGCGGATGTCGTGACACCGGGAATTGTCACCGCCTGCAATGGCGCGCAAAACAGCGCAGCAATCAGCAGCAAAAAACGCAGCACAGGCTTCTCCCTTTCAAATCATTAGCAAAATGCTAAGTATAGCGGGTGGAAACGCGCGGTTATTTTTTGCGGGATTATCTGAAGAAAACCCTCTCCGGCGAAGGAGAGGGGCAGGCATTACGACACGTGCTGGAGGAATTCCTGCAGGCGCTGACTTGGGGGATTGTCGATAAGTTGCTGCGGGTTGCCGTCTTCGGCAATGCGGCCTTTGTCGATGAAGATCAGGCGAGAAGCCACTTTCTCGGCAAAGCCGATTTCGTGGGTGACGATGACCATGGTCATGCCTTCTTCGGCCAAATCCTGCATGACTTTCAGCACTTCATGGCGAAGCTCTGGGTCGAGTGCAGACGTTGGCTCATCAAACAGCATCATTTTCGGTTTTACCGCCAGCGCGCGGGCAATCGCCACACGCTGCTGCTGGCCGCCGGACAGTTCAGACGGGTAGTGATGCCCACGCTCAGCGAGGCCCACTTTCGCCAGCAAATCTTTCGCCAGCTTTTCCGCATCAGCTTTGGACGCACCGCGCACGCGTTGTGGACCAAACATCACGTTTTCCAGCGCGGTCAGGTGTGGGAACAGATAAAACTGCTGGAACACCATGCCCGCTTCCTGACGAATCAGACGTTCGTCCACTTTCGGGTCGTTGACCTTCAGGCCATCAACAATCAGCTCGCCGCTGGTTATCTCTTCCAGCTTGTTGATGCAGCGCAGCAGGGTCGATTTACCGGAGCCAGAAGGCCCGATAATCACCACCACTTCACCTTTCGCAATGTTCAAATCGATATTGTGCAGCACCTGGGTTTGCCCGAAGTGCTTGGAAACATTTTTAAATTCAATCACAGGATTTTCATCCTTCTTTCAAGACGGCGCAGAACAAAGCTCAGAACCAGAGTGATGATGAGGTAAATCACGGCCACGGCGCTCCAGATTTCCAGCGCACGGAAGTTGCCGGCAATGATTTCCTGGCCCTGACGTGTCAGTTCAGCCACGCCGATAACGATAAACAGCGAGGTGTCCTTGATGCTGATGATCCACTGGTTACCCAGCGGTGGCAGCATGCGACGCAACGCCAGCGGCAGGATCACGTGGCGAATGGTTTCGCGACGGGAAAGCCCCAGTGCCAGGCCTGCTTCGCTGAACCCTTTGTGAATCGACAGCACCGCACCACGGGTGATTTCCGCAATGTAGGCGCCGGAGTTGATCATGATGGTGACTACCGCGGCGGAGAACGGATCGATACGCAGATCGGTAAAGGCCATTGGCAGGGCGAAGTAGATAAACATCACCTGCACCACGATAGGCGTACCGCGGATAACTTCGATGAACACAAGGGCGATGTGGTTGGCAATCCAGCCGCCATAGGTACGGGCAAAACCGGCCACTAAACCGATAATTAACCCGCCGACTAACCCGAGGACCGAAATCCACAGGGTCATTTTGGCGCCTTCAAGCAAGATGGGAATGGCAGGCCAGATGGCGCTCCAGTCAAACTGCATGATGATATCCTGTTACCGTGTTTATACTCGGGTGAAAGACACCCTCTAAAAAACAGGCCCGGTCACGAGGCGCAACCGGGCATGACTCGTCAGACTGACATTATTATTTTGGTTCAGTACCGAACCATTTTTTGTAAATTTCGTTGTACTGGCCGTTCTCGTGCAGTTTTTTCAGCGCGCCGTTCACTTTTTCACGCAGCTCGTCGCTGCCTTTCGGGAACGCGATACCGTATTGCTGCGCTTCCAGAGACTCGCCTACCGCTTTGAACTGACCGTGACCGGCGGTTTTGATGAAGTACAGAATGTTTGGCGTGTCGTGCAGCACCGCGTCAGCGCGGTTGGTGCCCAGTTCCATATAGGCGTTATCGATGTTCGGGAACTGACGCAGATCTTTGGTTTTGATGTTGGCTTTCGCGTAGTCAACAGACCCGGTGCCGCCTTTGACTGCCACCACTTTGCCGTCGAGATCTTTCACGCTTTTGATGTCGTTGTTGTTGGCTTTCACCATCACCAGCAGACCACTTTTGTAGTAGCCGTCAGAGAAGTCGATGGCTTTTTTACGTTCGTCAGTGATGGTGATCCCGGCCAGTGCCAGGTCGATGTTTTTGGTTTGCAGGGCAGGGATGATGCCGCTGAAATCCATTGGCTTCAGGGTGTAATCGAGCTTCAGCTCTTTCGCAATGGCAGCCCACAGGTCCACGTCGAAACCAACGTATTTATCGCCTTGTTTGAATTCGAAGGGAACGAACGCTGTGTCAGTCGCCACAACCAGTTGTTTTTCCGCAGCCTGAGAAGACACCGCAAAAGCCAGGGTCAGTGCAGCCAGTGAAACTTTAAATACAGACTTCATAGCATTTCCTTTTATAACCACGGGGTGATCCCCTGCGTGAACAATCCGCCTATGAAAGAATCGTGCCAGTTTTACAACTTATTGTTTTGCAACGAGGCGGCTGCCATCAATTGCACAAAAAGTGTAGCAGAGCACTGTCTTTGCACCACAGTGAGGCACCAAAACAGTGCGCACATTGCGATGTGCAGGAGAAGCGGTTATTAAGCGCAAATTACGCTGATAAAACAATCTTTCGTTAACGGTTTTGTGAAGTGATAGTTACAAGTGGTTTACTTTTGCGAGAGCTAAGCGGGGTGAGTTGCACCATGAATGTGCAAAACCCCTCCGAAGAGGGGTGGGATAAATCAGACAACACGGAGCTTATTCGATGTTCGATTCGATGAACCACAGGAACTTATCCAGGTCGCGTGAGGCGGCGGTTAAGATATCGGCGGTGTCTTCATCTTTGGCTTCGCCAATCGCCTTACGCACATCGTTTGCCACGATGGCATAACGGTCGGCCAGCTCTTTCAGGTGTTGCTGAACGGTATGAATGTCGAGTGGGTAGCTTTTCAGCGGTGTCTTGCTGTTAATGACCTGAGTGGTGCCCAGCGCCACGCCGCCCAACTGCACGGCACGTTCTGCCATGGTATCCAGATGATCGGTCAGGGCGGTGCGGAAGCCATCCAGCATTTCATGAACGGCAATAAAGTTGGCACCGCGCATATTCCAGTGAGCCTGCTTGGTAATCAACGACAGATCAATGAACTGGATAACCTGGCGATTGAGCAACTCAATGGTCGCTTTCTTTTCGCTGTCCGATACATCGTTACGGGTATAGTGCAGAGAAGATGCTTTGGTTTTAACCAGTTTAGCGGTACTCATAATCTCATATCCTCTTGATGTGACTGTCCAATGAATTTCCGGAATTAAGTATAGCACCGGTTTTCAGGCTGCCGGGATGGTGCTGCCTATCAGTTTAATAGAGTGGGCTAAATTGAAATCATACAAATCAATGTAAAACAGTTGGTTACGATATTTCTGTCAGTGTGTGAGGTAATTAACCAGGAAAGGTCTGTTTATCAGTGGGATATTTGCGGTGGGAAATGATTATTCTGGGAAATATAAGCAGGTTGCCGCGGGGTTTTTATCGCTATGGGGGCTGATGGAACTCAGTAGGTTTTTATATAATGCTGTTCAGAGCACTGTTCCGTTCACTTTATGACTTGCAGTCACTTTAACTTTCGCAGCAGGTGAACGGGACAAGGGAGACTCTCGCGTCTCCCTTGTCAATCCCTGCGACCCCGCGAATGAAACCGGTGCTTTGCACTAAACCTCCCTGCCAACCAGCTGCCTGCGGCCGGCTCGACTCGACGTCCCTGTCTCATTTCGCCTCAGTCCGCCATCCATGGCGGCCTGACCTTGTCATCTGGTCGTCAGCTCGGCGGTTTCAGCGGGGACCAACACCAGTGCCCACCTCAGCTAATGGAACAGAGGTTTTGACCCTGGTTTTGACCTTGATGTTGAGTCCGGCTGAAAATCGCCTCAACCTTCAGTGACTGGCCGGGGCAGCCCGCATGGATGCGGGCTGAGGGCGTGACTTACAGGGACGTTGCATCTCGCCCGACCCGATTAGCCGGTTGCTGAAGGTTGAGGTTCCGTGAAGCGGCGATTTTCTTTTGCCGGGAGCCGGGATTGCTAAGGGAATGGCGGTTGTATGAACTGGCACATAGGTAACACTTTAAACCGGGCACATGGGTAACAGGTTATAACTGGTACGGTAGACTGATTATG
>NZ_JBJDNI010000045.1:0-3932 GCF_044900545.1 Scandinavium sp. NPDC088450
CGAATATGGCGTTAAATGGCTACACGCCGATGCAGCATATTCAACGCATGACCTGATTCTACTTATTGCCTCCGTTAAAAATGGGGGGATTACCCGGCCAGAAACAGCGTGGAGGAGATGTCGGAGGATGCTTTTGAACAGCAACTGGCAACCCGTTCAGTAGCCCTTGGGACAGTGCTTTCGGATGAGGATAGGGCCTCATCCGAAGCGCTGTCGGACTATGCCAGAAGTCAGGTGTCCGGGATGATAAACAACTCGGTAGAAGGGTGGCTGAATCAGCTCGGCACAGTGCGTTCGCAGATTAACCTCAATAAGCACGGAAAATTAAATGGCAGCAGTCTCGACTGGCTGGTGCCTTTATATGACTCCCCTTCCAATATACTGTTCGCCCAGCTTGGTGCAAGGCATAAAGACGATCGTAATTCTGTAAACATCGGGATCGGGGCACGATTTTTTCCTACTGATAAGTGGATGTATGGCCTCAACAATTTTATCGACAGCGATATCACCGGGAGCAACTATCGTCTGGGATTTGGTGCAGAAGCGTGGAGCGATTACCTCAAACTATCAGCTAACTCCTATCAACGTTTAAGCGGTTGGCATCAGTCGCGAGATTTCGCTGATTATGATGAACGCCCGGCGAATGGTTTTGATTTGCGGGCCAATGGTTTTCTGCCGTCATATCCTCAGTTAGGCGGTTCACTGGTCTATGAACAATACTTCGGCGATGAGGTGGCACTGTTTGGTAAGGATAATCGCCAGAAAAATCCATATGCGGTGACCGTGGGGGCGAATTATACCCCGGTGCCGATGCTGACGTTCAGCGCTGAGAAGCGAATGGGAAAATTTGACCAAAGCGAGCTGACCCTTACGCTGGACCTGACCTACCAGTTGGAAAAAACTTGGCGTGAAAACACCGATCCTGATGCGGTGGATGCGATGCGTAAATTGTCGCGTAGCCGCTATGATTTTGTCGAGCGTAACAACGATATTGTTCTTGAGTACCGTAAGCAGCAGGTGATTCGACTCACGGTTTCACCGACAAACATTACGGGTGAAAGCGGTAGCTCGCAAACTATCGCGTTGAATGTGAACAGCAAATACGGGGTGAAATCTGTCAACTGGCAGGGTGATTCCTTCATTGCTGCAGGTGGCAAGATCCGACGACTGGATTTGAAGCATATGGCGCTAACTCTGCCGCCATGGCAGGTAGTGCAAATGGCGCAGTCGACAGCATCACCAGCGCAAAGCGATGCCAGCCGTTTACTCAATACCTATGTGCTGACGGCGATTGCGGAAGACAATAAAGGCAATCTGTCGCCACAAAGCCAGCTTAATGTCGAAGTATTGCCGCCTACAGCACACTTCGCTGGTGATGCAACAGTACACGGTGATTACGCACCACCAGATGGTACGACGCCAGTCAGTGTTCAGTTCCAGACCGTGGATGAAAGTCAGCACCCCCTCAAAGGGGAAGCGGTCACCTTCAACGTGACCTTTGCTGATGGCACCACAGTAAAACAGGTTCGTACCACAGATGCAGAAGGTAACGCCAGTGCCGATATCACCAGTACCGTGGTGGGTAAAGCCACCGTGACGGCGAGCCTCTCCAGTGGGGAAACTGGTCAAGTCACTATTCACTTCGTTGAAGGGGCTCCGGATGTTTCCCATTCCACTATTAGCGCTTCACCACTTACTGTCGCCGCTAACGGCAGGTCATTCAGTACTTTGACTCTGGCGCTTAACGACAGCTATTCAAGGGCTGTCAGTGGGTTATCTACAGTTTCTTTTACGGTTTCAGGTGTTGACCACGCGACGCTCAGTGGCGTGCAGGAAACATCCACGGGCCAATATGAGGCACGCCTTTCAGGCACTAAAGCAGGGAGGGTGACAGTGATACCGGCAGTGGATGGCACGCCGCTATCCCCACTTCAGGCGCAGGTTACCCTGACCAGTGACGAAGACAGTGCACAAATTGCTACCGGTGATCTGACGGTGCTAACCGATAACGCAGCGGCCGATGGCAGCAGCCAGAATAAAGTGCGGATCCGCGCCTCCGATGCGCAGGGAAATCCCTTAAGTGGGCAGACCATTGAACTAAGCGCCGATAATAGTGCCAGCATAGCCGCGACGGCTATCACCGATAATCAGGGACTTGCCGTTGCGACACTTACCAGCCAGACCGCAGGGCTACTGACCGTGACCGCGACCCTGAAGGGAAGCCGTCAGCAGGTGCAAATTAATTTTGTTGCGGACGAACATACGGCGCAGATTGCTGCTGATGATTTCTCCGTCGTCACAGACAACGCAGTGGCGAATTTGAGCGATCATAATATCGTACGCGCACGGGTCAGCGATCGGTTTGGCAATGCATTAGCCAATCAAACGGTATGGTTCAGTGCTGATAATGGGGCAACGATTGCGGCTACCGGGATTAGCGATGCGCAGGGACTGGTCAATATGCCGCTGATCAGTCATGTCGCCGGCTCCGTCAAGGTGACGGCAACCCTGAACGACAGTTCGCAAACGGTGACGGTTGCCTTTACCAGTGATACCGACACGGCGAAAATTGCGGACGGTGGACTCACTCTACTGAAAGACAATGCCGTCACAAACGGTAGCGACAATAACCGTGTTGAGGCAAAGGTTGTTGACGCCAATGGCAATGCTTTACAGGGCGTCAGCGTTACGTTTAGCGCCGGAAACGGTGCGGCTATTCTCACACCGATAATCAGTAACAGCGACGGGTTTGCTAGCACCACGCTGAACAACACTAAAGCGGGGATCAGCAAGGTGACGGCTTCGGTCGGTGGGAATCAGCTATCTATTGATACCCATTTTGTGGCCGACATCAGCAGCGGTAAAGGAGTGTTAGCCACGACCGCAGATAATGCGGTCGCGAATGGCAGCGATCGCAATAGCATCACCCTGGCGCTGACCGATGCGCATAACAACCCGCTGGCTGATATCCCTGTGTCCCTGACTGCCTCTAACCAGGCAATGCTCAGCACGAACAGTGGCAAAACCAGTGCCGCCGGTACGCTGACGGCAGACGTCAGCAGCAAAACCGCGGGGGTAAGCACAATAACAGCAACGTTACCAGACAACCAGACGTTTAAGGTCGACGTCACCTTTGTGGCTGACAATGACACAGCAAGAGTGGCAACGGGGGATCTGACGGTCGTCCGTAATGATGTTATTGCCGATGGAGTGGCGAGTAACCAGGTTCAGGTGCGGGCCACTGATGCTTACGGTAACAGCGTGGCTGGACAAATGATCAACTTTACTGCCGCCAATGGCGCGTCCATCCCGACATCCGGAATCACCGGCACCGATGGCACGCTGAAGATGCTGGTCACCAGCACCACGGCAGGCAGTAGCACTGTCACTGCCTCTGTCAACGGCAGTAGCCAGAGCGTGGTACTGAACTTTGTGGCAGACGACAATTCCGCCCACATTGCTAACGGTGCGTTGACGGTAAGCCAGAACAATGCGGTGGCAAATGGCACGGCGGTAAATAGTGTGCAGGCAAGAGTAAGCGATGCCCGTGGTAATCCGGTTACTGGGGCCATTGTAGCGTTTAGTGCCAGCAACGGCGCAATCATTGTTCCTCAGGGTACGACTGACGTTAATGGTCTGATCACTGTCAATTTGAGCAGCAAAAAGGCTGGCGTCAGCACAGTCACCGCCACGGTGAACGGCAGTAGCCAGCAGATTGACACGACCTTTGTCGCGGATGGCGGCACGGCACAGATTGGTGCGGGTGACCTGACGGTGGTGGCTGATAACGCCATTGCGAACGGGACGGCTGCAAACCAGGTACAGGTAGAGGTGAGCGATGCCAACGGCAACCCGGTGACAAACCAGGCAGTCAGCTTCGGTGCCAGCAGCGGGGCGACGATAGCGGCCAGCGGAAATACCGACACTACCGG
>NZ_JBJDNI010000045.1:4030-19208 GCF_044900545.1 Scandinavium sp. NPDC088450
GTGACGGCGACCGTCAACGGCAGCAGCAAGACAGTCACGGTTAACTTTGTTGCGGATAGCAGCACGGCACAGATAGGTGCAGGAGACCTGACGGTGATGGCAGATAACGCCCTGGCAAACGGGATTGTCGGTAACAACGTGCAGGTGAAGGTCACCGACTCTCAGGGTAATGCAATTGCCGGACAGGACGTGAGCTTCAGCGCCAGCAACGGTGCAACGATAGCCGCACAGGGACGCACCGACAGCAACGGTGAACTGCTGATGACCGTGACCAGTAAAACAGCAGGCGTCAGCACCATCACCGCCAGGGTGAACGGCAGCAGCCAGCAGGTTGATGTGACCTTTGTCGCGGACGGTGGCACGGCGCAGATTAATGCCGGTAATCTGACGGTAGTGACAGATAACGCCGTTGCGGACGGCAAAGCGACGAACCAGATACAGTTAAAGGTAACCGATGCCAACGGCAATGCAGTGGCAGGCCAGACGGTCACTTTCAGTGCGAGCAATGGGGCAATGATTGACGGTAGCGCTCAGACAACCACTGCAGGCACGCTCACGCTGGATGTCACCAGCCTGGTATCTGGTGTCAGTACAGTAACGGCGAGCATTAACGGCAGCAGCCAGCACGTGGATGTGATCTTTATTGCTGACAACAGTACAGCGCAGTTGATCGGGAGTAATATGAATATTATTACCAATCATGCCGTTGCGGATGGAGCAATGGTCAATGCAGTGAGGATTCTCGTCACAGATCAACAAGGTAATCCAGTCGCCAGCCAGCTAATCACACTGAGTGCCAGCAATGGTGCGACTGTAGCAGAAACAGTAGCCACAAATATGGCTGGAGTAGCCACGGCAGTACTTACCAGTACGACAGCGGGTACAAGTACGCTAACCGCGACAGTGAACGGGAGCAACCAGAGTGTCGATGTGAATTTTGTCGCTGATGCAAATACAGCGAGAATTGCCGACGGTGATATGACAGTCGTGACTGATAACCTGTTGGCCAATGGGACGGATGAGAATCAGGTGCAGGTAAAAATCACCGATGCCAACGGTAATATCGTCGCAGGAGCGAAGGTCGATTTCAGCGCCAGTCACAATGCCGTCGCCGCCACCAGCGCATTCAGCGATGACAATGGTCTGGTCCTGGTGCCTATCACCAGCACACTTGCAGGGGTTTCTACCGTGACAGCTACCATCAACGGCAGCAGGCACAGCGTGGATGTGTCCTTTAACGCTGATGCCAGCACCGCGCAGATTGTTGTTGGCAGCTTGATCGTCATTATTAATAATTCCCTGGCGAATGGCTCTTCACTTAATACCGTACAGGCAAAGGTCACAGATGCTTATGGCAATCCTCTGGTAAATCAATCTGTCAACTTTATCGCTGACAATGGAGCTAAGATGGGGCGACCGGGTCTTACCGATGAAAACGGGATGATTCAGGTCGGTTTGTCCAGTTCAGTGGCTGGGCCATCAACGATAACCGCGGTGCTTAATGGTTCCACTGAAACTGTCGTTGTTACCTTCATTGCCGATACCTCGACCGCAGGTATTGCCGCAGGTGACATGATTGTGGTGAAGGATAATGCGTTTGCTAACGGTAGTGATGCTAACAACGTCAAAATGACGGTGAAAGATGCAAAAGGGAATGTACTTGCAGACCAGCCTGTAACTCTCAGCGCTGATAACGGTGCTACCGTGGCATCATCGGCAAGCACAGATAGTAACGGTGAAATTACGGTTCCGGTTACGAACACTCTGGTCGGTTCAAGCACTCTGACTGCCACCACTAATGGCAGCAGTCAGAGTGTGACCGTCAATTTTGTGGTGGATCGCTCGACGGCGCAGATCGCTGTTAGTGATATGGTCGTCACGCAGAATAATGCCGTGGCGAATAAATCTGCGCAGAATGTGGTACAGGTACGAGTGAGTGACTCATGGAATAATCCGGTTCCTGATGCGGTAGTGACCTTTAGTGCCAACAATGGAGCAACGGTAGTGCCGGAAGCCAGCACGGACGCCAACGGATTGATGGCGGTAATGATAACCAGCAATAAGGCGGGTATCAGCACGCTAACCGCCGGTATTAATAGCAGCTCCCGCAGTGTGGACGTTAACTTTATTGCTGCCACAATACCAGTGATTACACAGGTAGAAGATGTAACCGGCAGCGTAAAGGGCAATCTGACGAGCGGGCAACCGACTGATGAAACGAAACCGGTTCTGCAGGGTACTGCCGAAAAAAACGGGACGGTTCGTCTGTACGAGGGCAGTACTCAGATTGGAACCGCAACGGCGGATGATACGGGGCTCTGGAACATCACGGTGAATAAAGCGCTGAGTGGCGACGGCGATCACAGCCTGACGGCTACCAGTGCTCTCACATCTCAGTTGCCGGAGTCTGACCCGTCGGAAGCGTTTATTCTTCATCTGGATACGGTAGCGGAAGTGCCGGTAATTACCCGCGTTCAGGATAGCTCTGGTAACCTCGTTAATGGACAGGATGCCCCTGGGGGAGAAGTAGATTTTTGGGGTACCGCAGAACCAGGTGCCACAGTCATCATCTATGGAGTACGCATGAAGGATAGAATACGGATGGCAATAGATTCGGTAATCGCTGATACGGGTGGTAACTGGCACGCAGTGATGTCTGATGAGCGTGTATTCCAGATGACGAGCGAATATCAGTTTGTACCTGTCAGTACGGATATTGCCGGAAATAGCACGACAATGTCGCAAGCCACTGCCTTTAGTCTTCAGTATCATAGCTGGCCAGCGCCAGTAGGTACACCGACTTACGTGCTTGCGGGTGGAGATATGACTGAAGAGGAGATGACCGCACAGCTGGCGGCGACAGGCAGCCTGTTGATTAATATTCAGGCTGGCGAAAGGAGCGCTCGAATCTTCTTACCACAGAGTGATGCTAGCAATCCGGGTCAGCATGTGTATGTGTCAAACGACACTTCGGCAGTGGCCGGTATTTACCCTGATGCAGGAGGTAATTCGACGATACTTCCCGCAGGGAGTCAGACAACCTGGTACTCGAATGGATCGACGTGGAAGCAGATGAACTAATAAATGCGTGGGATATTAGTAAAATCGGTTTTTTGACCCTGACCCCGAATATGCTCCAGTCATAATCAGGAATAACCGGCTTCATGTTGGCTGCATATTCTGGCAACCGGTAGACTTTTCAGCAAATTCGGACGGGGTCATCCATCCCAGCGCAGAATGGGGACGCTTCTGGTTATAGTGTATGCGCCAGGCCTCGGTTTTGCACCGTGCATCCTCCAGGGGCATGAACCAGTTCTCGTAAGACATTCCTGCCGTAGCCTGCCGTTGAACGACTCAACGGTCGCATTGTCCGTCGGTGTCCCCGGCCGTGAGAAGTCTATTCTTATCTCTCTTTCGTACATGCACTTATCCAGCATTTTCCTTGCAAATTCAAAGCCGTTATCGGTTTTCAGTAACTGTGGTAAGGGGCGTATGAGCGCTATGCTGTTCAGCATTTCTGCCACTTCTGTTGAACGCAGATTCTGCCCCACGCAGATCCCCAGGCACTCGCGGGTGTAAAGATCGATAACCGTCAGCAGGCGCAGTCTGCGCCCGTCAAACAGCGCATCAGAAACAAAGTCCATGCCCCAGACGTGATTCGGATACAGACCCTGAGGCTGCGGTTGTCGGCGCTGTGCCGATTTATTCCGACACGGGCGTTTGAGACGCAGGGACAACCCCTGCTCGCTGTTGAGCCGGTAAATGCGCTTATGATTATCCCGCCAGCCCTCCCGCCTGAGCATGACGTGAACCCGGCGGTAGCCATGGTGGACCCGGATTTCGGTGATTTCCCTGATGCGAAGACGTAATGCGCTGTCGTCTGCCGCCACAGAATGATACCGGAACGAACTACGGCTGACCCGTAACGCAAAGCAGATTTGCCTCTCGCTGGCTCCGTAGCGTGCCTTCAGGTCCCGGACCCATTCGCCCAGGCGTGCCAGCATCAGGTCTTTTTTGCCAGCACATCCTGCCGCATGGCTTTGTCGAGACTCAGATCGGCGATCAGCTTCTTCAGCCTGAGATTCTCTTCCTCAAGCTGCCGCATGTGCCTCAGCTCAGAGGGCGAAATCCCGCCGTATTTCTTGCGCAACGTATAAAACGTGGCATCAGAAATGCCCAGCTTACAGCAGACCTCAGGCACCGGTGTACCCAGTTCAGCCTGCGTCAGGGCAAAGACAATCTTCTCTTCGGTGAATCGTGATTCTTTCATCGGCACCACCTCCGTCAGGGAGTGTAGGTCATGCCGGAATTCTGTTTCTGAATGGAGCAGGATTTTGGGTCAGGGTCAACCCGTTACACCTACTGGAGCTGTGTTACTCTAAAATTTAATTTTGAATTAGATAATGCTAACACATCACTATGCGACTGGTTAATATGCGAGCACCGCACTGAGTCCGGTTATGTGTTCAGCTTTGGTCTGGAAGCAATCTCGAGCGGTCGCAAAAAAACGCTAGTAGGCTTGAAAGGCTGCTGCATGAGCTGGCTTTTCGCAATATTGCTAAGGCGCTGACGAATGAAACCGAACAAGCCTAACAGCATTTAATGGTCGCGGTGTAGTCTCCATGTCGGGTTCCACTCCCTCAGTGCGTCTTCCAGCTTCAGCGTAAACGACAGGATTTATGGCAGTTTACAGTTGGTGCTAGCAGTCCTCGACTCCGTCATTATTTATAAGGCGCCGAAGGTCCAGGGTCTTAGGCGAGGGAGAAAAATGGATGGCGAGATAGAGGTCATCGATAAGGGAGGTTATGTGCATAAGGTCAACGGCTACGCCGTTTCTGGTATTCCTGTGCGCATAAGTGGGCTCTCGATCTGAAGCTCAGATGCTTAGGTTTTTGGTCAAAATTTGAGTTGCACATTATCGAGAATCAGGATCAAATAGTTGGCTGCTTCAACGAGGATAGATAGAACCCATACCGATCTGGACTGAACAATCTAACATATCGCCCTGCAATTAAAGATACACTGACTGCCGACATGCTGTGGTGACGTGGAACGGGGTAGATAGTTAATTTAAAAGGTTTTCAGGTGATTTTGCATCAATGTATTCAATGAAATTGATGATGGCAATTCAAATGGTCAAAAAAAGCTTTGCTTGCGCGATATTTTTTTCATATAAAATAGCAGCATGCAATTTTTAATTTTTCAAATTACTATATGCAAAAAGTTGTGGGTATTTTTTTAAAATCAATTTAATTCATGTGGTTATAGCCGATTTTGCGCTTTCATTACCTATGAAATCGCACCACCAAGTGCTTTATATTAAAATTCAACAAAGCTAAATCAAACACGCTATAGACTCTGCAAAACCTCAATTCAATAGATCTTTTACCCGCACACGCCGCGCCAAAAAGCACATCATGCTACTCGGACAAATCTGCTGGGTTGATTGATCTGTATATTTTCTTGTTTGTGGTTTCTTTGATCGCGAGAGTTGTTTTCTGTAGTATTTAATACGCCGAATGAACTGGTGTTTTATCGTCAGTTATTACCAGGCAAATTAAGGGCTATTTTTCATGCTCTTAATTGGCAGCTCAAAATAATTAATCCTGACAGTGTTGCTTATGGCAACAGGATGTTGACTTGCAATAATGCTCAGTCAATGACCGCTGTTATAATGAATAAGGAATGTCAAATGAAAAAGTTTCTGATGGTTACCGCTCTGGCCGCTACTGGTTTTGTTTCTGCTTCACATGCCGCTTCTACCGGCACAATTACTTTTAATGGTCAGCTGACGGCAACCACCTGTGATGCAAATGTTGACGGCCAGGGTCCTGATGCGACTATTGTCCTGCCGACCATTGGCACTAATCAGCTGACTGCTGCGGGCGATACTGCAGGCCGTACCGGCTTCAACATCGCACTGACCAACTGTGCCGGCACCCTGCAGACCGCCTCTGCATTCTTTGAAGCGGGCTCAACGGTTGACCAGGTTACTGGTCGTCTGAAGAATACGGGCGGCGATGCTTCGAATGTCAGCCTGCAGTTGCGTGAACTGGATGGTGCCGAGCCGGTTATTCAGGCAGGTAACAGCAACCAGACGGCTAACGCGACCTATTACGATATCTCTTCCGGGGCGGCAGACCTTCCTTACTCTGTTGAGTACTACGCAGATGGTGCTACCACTGCAGGTACTGTGAACAGCAGCGTGATTTACTCCATCCAGTACCAGTAATCATCACCTGACAGACATAAGTAAGTTCACACAACAATAAAAACAGGTATGTCCCGTTAGGGGAGTTGCGACTCCCCTTTTTTTCAACGTCAGCATGAAACGCAGCCTAAGGCGCGGGACTTTAATCGTTCATGATGAATTGATGGTAACAATATGAAAAAGTTAGCAATGATGGCCCTTTTATTCGGGGTAAATGCTGTCGCACTGGCCGCAGAAAATGGCACTGTGTCCTTCAGTGGTGAAGTGACCGGCAGTACCTGTAATGTGAACGTTGCAGCCCAGGGACCGGATGCCACCATCGTGCTGGCCGCTGTGTCAGCGGACGATTTGAATACCCAGAAAACCATGGGATATACCCCCTTCAGCATCGTAATGAGTAACTGTATCGGAACCTATGACACGGCAAGGGTGTTTTTTGAGGAAGGCCCCAATGTGAGCTCTCAGGGTTATCTGATCAACAATGGTGGAACCGCTTCCGGCGTCGTGCTGGTTCTGACTGACAGCGACAAGAATGTCATCACGCCGGGAAGTGACACGCAGAAATACTCAGACATTACATCCGGTACTGCGACGACAAATTATTACGTTGCTTACGGCACCAACAGTACAGTCGGCACGGCAATGGGCGGGACGGTATCGTCCAGTGTGACCTATCACCTTGATTACAAATAAACCCGATTTAAATAAACCAGCATAAATCTGAATTTATTTTACTGGTAATTCTCTGCGAGGGGATCGATTTCCCTCTTTTTTACTGACCGGATAGTTATTATGAAATTCCCTGATGCAATGACTCACCTGCTGCGAGCCCTCACGCTGGCCTGCCTTCTTTCCACCGCAGCCCACGCCAGTATTGTAATTACCGGCACGCGGGTGATTTACCCTTCTGACGCTAAAGAAGTAAGCGTCAGGGTGAGTAATAAAGGTAAAGCGCCAGTACTCTTGCAAAGCTGGCTGGACGACGGTGATACGAAAGCAACCCCGGACAAAATAAAGGTGCCATTTGTCCTTACACCACCAATTAACCGTGTTGAAGGCGGTAGTGGCCAAACTCTGCGTATCCGCAGCACCCCCAACACGCTGCCGTCGGACCGGGAGTCAGTGTTCTGGCTGAACGTACTGGAAATTCCCGCTGTACCAAATCTTGATAAACAGGAAAGCAAAAACTTTCTGCAGGTGGCGTTTCGCAGCCGCATTAAGTTCTTCTGGCGCCCGGCGGGCCTTAAAGGTAATGCCGGTGATGGCGCCAAAGCACTTACCTGGCATGCTGCCGGCAATACTCTGCGCGTGAAAAATCCCTCACCGTATTACGTTTCCCTGTCAACGGTGAGCGTGGGCGGAAAAAAAGCTGATGGCAAAATGATTGCGCCATTTAGTGACGACACCTATTCCCTGAATGCCTCCCCGGGAAGCAAGGTCACTGCGGAATATATCAGTGACTATGGTGCGCTGATTAAAACGGAATCTGTCGCGAAATAGCCGGATTGTTGTTCATTACTTTACCGAGATACGTAATAAAAATGAAAACAATAAAAATGAAAACTCCTGTTACGGGTCGACAATTTAAGGCCCGTCTTTCTCCGGTGATGATGGTGATGGTATGCATGGGATGGGGAATCCCCTTGCCCCATGCGGCGGCAGAGGCAAATATGCCAACCGAAATTGCCCACAACCTGCTGTTTAACTCTTCCTTACTGCAGATGGACGACGCGAGTGCCGTTGACCTCTCCCGCTATGCCAATGGGGCCAACACCACGCCTGGCACCTATTCCGTGCAGGTCTTTGTCAATGACAGCCCGTTGGGGACCATGGACGTTGAGTTCCGTGAAGGCAAAGACAAAACGGTTTACCCGTGCATGACCGATGCACTGCTGCGCCAGATCCCGTTTCGGGAAGAACACCTGCCGAAGGGATTTTATGACAGGGCGAAGCAGTGTACCGATATTGCCACGTTGCTGCCGGAGACGGTGGTGCATTACGACACCAACGACCAGAAGCTGAATTTTCAGATCCCGCAAATTTATGTGGCGCGGGCTGCCCGCGGCAGCGTCAGCCCGGAGCTGTGGGACAGCGGGGTGCCCGCGCTGATGCTGGGGTATAACCTTAATGGTTACCAGAGCACCTCCAGCGGCTATGACAGCAAATCCTTCTACGCCGGCATCAATGCCGGGATGAATGTGGGTGCCTGGTATCTGCGTCATAACGGCAGCTACAACTGGGCAGAAAACGGCGAGAAAAAGTATCAGGCCCTCAATACCTATCTCCAGCGTGACATTCCGGCCTTACGCTCCCGTGCGCTGGTAGGGCAGACATATACCCGCGGGGATGTGTTTGACACCATTCCGTTTACCGGGGTGAAGCTTACCACCGACGAGCGCATGCTGCCGGATTCGCAGCGTGGTTATGCCCCGGAAGTGCGCGGAATAGCCCGTACCAGCGCCAAAGTGACGGTGAGCCAGAATGGTCAGGTGATATACCAGACCACTGTCAGCCCGGGCAATTTCCTGATTGATGACCTTTACCCGACCGGATACGGCGGAGACCTGCTGGTGACAGTTGAGGAAGCGGACGGACAGAAGGAAAGCTTCACCGTACCGTATGCCTCTGTCGTTCAGCAGCTTCGCCCGGGTGCGACCTACTACGAAGTGGTGGGCGGGGAGCTGCGTAATGATCGCTACAACGACAATCCTGCCCTCTATCAGGCGACGGTTCAGCACGGTATCAGCAATCTGCTGACCGGCTATGGCGGCCTGCAGGTCAGTCAGGACTATTATGCGTTGAAAGGTGGTGTGGCACTGGGAACTCGCGCGGGGGCGTTTGCTTTCGACATTACCCAGGCTCGTATGCATCTGCCCCCGGGAGTCGCCAGTTCCGGTCAGAGCTATGGCCTCAGCTACAGCAAGTCAGTCAATGAAACGCAGACCAACCTGTCGGTGGCGGGATACCGTTTCTCCTCCAGCGGCTTCATGGATTTCCTGACCGCCCAGGATACCCGCCACGCGATGCTGAACGGCCAGTCGGAGGACTCCGTCTGGCGCCCGCGTAACCGAGTGACGCTCACCGCCAGCCAGGGGCTGCCGCTCAACTGGGGACAGTTCTATATCAGCAGCTCACTGCAGGATTACTGGAATCAGAGCGGCAGCAACAAGCAGTATCAGATTGGCTACAACAACAACTACGGCGAAGTAACCTACGGCCTGTCACTGGGACGCACCTACAGTTATAGCGGAGCGCAGGATACCTGGCTGTTTAACATGAGCTTCCCGCTGGGCAAATCCACCCGCCAGTATCGTCCGTTGCTCTCCCTGCAGCTGAATCATGACAACACCGGGCGGACCGGTGAACAGGCGACACTGTCAGGCACCGGCGGGGGGGACCAGCAGTTCAGCTACAGCGTGACAGCCATGAATGCCAACCAGGGCGCGGGCACCTCCGGGGCGGTCAATACCCAGTACCGTACCAACTATACAGGTCTGAGCGCCGGCTGGAGCGGCGGTAAAAATTACCACAGTGAGTTTGTCGGGGCCACCGGCAGCATCGTGGCACACAGCGGTGGGGTGACACTGAGCCCGTACACCTCAGACACCTTCGCACTGGTGGAAGCAAAAGGCGCGACAGGGGCATCGGTCTCCGGCTATCCGGGCATTCGCATTGACCCGTTTGGTTATGCGCTGGTGCCGTATCTGAATCCGTACCAGATGAACGACATCACTCTCGACCCGAAAGGGGCCAGTGATGATGTTGAACTGGCCAGCACCGAGAAGAAGGTGGCGCCATATCAGGGGGCGGTGGTGAAGATTAAGTACGGCACGAAGACCGGTACGCCGGTGCTGATAAGTGCCACCCTCGACGGCGAGCCGGTGCCGTTTGGTGCGGAAGTGCTGGATGAACAGAAGCGCAGCGTGGGAACCGTGGGGCAGGGCGGACAGGTGTATGCCCGCGTGGAACAGGACAAGGGCAGCCTGACGCTTCGCTGGGGTCAGGGGAGTGATAACCGCTGCACGGTGAATTATCACCTGATGCCAGCCGGTAAGCAGCAGGACAGCACCATCCAGACTTTCACTCAGGAATGCCGTAAGGGTGCGACGAAGTCGTCTCCTTCGCAGCAACAGCAACTGGCAAAGTCTGACAGTCCACAACAGGAGTCCGGGGTGTAACCCCCGGAAGGTGAGGGAATCAGAATCATGAACAGACGACCATGGAATATGACACGATTAATGATGGCAGTACTGTTGACCGCAGGACTGGCAGTATCCGGTAACAACCAGGCATCACAGAATGTCACCGTGACCTTCACTGCCGTTCTGCTTCCGGGCACCTGCGATGTCAGCGTGGATGGGCAGGGGCCGGATGCGACTGTTGTGCTGCCTGCGGTTACGGCGGACGACCTTAATGCGACAGGTACGGCTGGCAAGACTGCATTTAAACTCCAGTTCAGCAACTGTTTTGGTACGAAGGCCAGTGTGCGGGCTTTTTTTGAGTCAGGTACGGGCACGAACAGTTCAGGGTATGTAATCAATAAGGGCGGCACGGCCAGAAATGTGGACTTTAAGCTTATCCGGGATAACGGCTATCCGTTGTTTCCCGATGATTTCAATCAGAGCAGCTACCTGCCCATCGGTGATGTAAACAGCACCGCTGAACAAATCTACTACGTCGCTTATGTGACCGATGGCAAGAATGCCACCGGCGGCACGGTAAAGGGCAGCATTACCTATCGACTGGATTATAAATAACCGCCTGTCCAGCCGGTGTCTCGGGGCTGTTCACCGGCAGGCATCAATTGATTTAAGACAGCAGTAGGGGAATGCTCTCCGACCTGCAAGGAGAGAAGTTACAATGCAGTGGAAGAAATATATTACGCAATTAGGCCAGGGGTTGCTGGTGCCGGTCCTGCTGCTGGCAGGGATGAGTTCTGCTCAGGCAGTGGTGAACTGCAAAATGGCCGATTCTACATCAAATACTGTACCACTATCCGGCCATTTTTATGTGGGGAATGATATGCCTGTTGGCAGTGTGATTTACAGAACCACAATAACAAAGACCAGACAAGCGGGGATCGACTGCGATGCACCATTCAGTGTGGATGCAGAATTCAGGGTCGTCAATGAACGCTCAGGGGCACCGTTTTCACAAAGTGGTATACCGTACAGTGGGCAGATTTATCCAACCAACGTACCCGGAATTGGTGTGGCGCTGTGGAATGCTGGCAGAACATTTACCTCATCTGCCCCCTTGACCTTACCCGCCTATTATATAAAGGATAGCGCAGGCCCTTCTTATAAATTTGGTGATGAATTTGACATCTCCCTGATAAAAACGGGCAATATCTCCTCAGGGGTCACCGTCAATGGCGATTCTTTCCCAATTATAGCGCAAAATGCGGTGGCAAAATCTGGCTATTCGGGGTTGCCCATCTATTATCTCTGGACAGTTAATTTCTCCGGCAGCATAACTCTGGATACCAGTACCTGTATAACACCGGGTAACCCGACTTATGACCTGGGGACGTTCCGGCCAGAAGATTTTCCGTCTGTTGGGGCGACCACGGCGTGGAAAGATGTCTCTATTTATCTGACAAACTGCCCGGTGTTTAGAGGGTTCTACAACAATTTGGACCCGGCTCAGGTTGCCATTGACTCCAATAGTCCAACAGGCGGAACTCTGACAAACAATATGCTGGAGATGACCATATCGCCCTCAACCGCGAATGCCGGTGACCAGCAGACCTTTATGTTGTCGGATGTGGCAGATAAGGCTTCCGGTATGGGTTATCAGATTGCCCATAACCCAAAAGAAGGTATGGCCCCGGATGAAGGGGGAAATAATCTTTACACCTCTGGCGATGTACTCACTCAGAGCATAAGTCTGGAGCGCTCCGGGAACGTGTCTATTCCTTTGCGAGCGCGCTATAAACGAACAGGTGATTTGCGACCGGGGAAAATGAACGGATCATTTACCGTCACGATCAATTACAAGTAAAACCCCTTAATCAGACTGCTGACAACGTGCGTATATCTGAAATTACATGACGGCGCTTCGCTGGCACAGATCTGCGTGACGTGCATAACTTCATGATATGCATATTAATGTAGGCCGGGCAAGGCGTTAGTCGCCACCCGGCATATGCAGTAACTCCGTTAAACAATAACATGAGCGAAATGTGAAACTCACCTAACGAATTAAATTCCACCAAATTAACGAACGCTGATCAAAACAACTGCCAAACACCAATCATAAGGTTCCGCTTACCGCAAATAAAACATAGAACAGTACACTCAACCACAAAGCACTTAAAAAGATATTACTTGATCTAAACCCACCAAAAATAACAGAACAACTTCACTGTTACTTTTTTTGAATTTTAATAAAGAAATGTACTGGTACGACATCTTAAGGGGCAAAGTACGGCAAATAATCGTTAACCACATAATTTAACCACAAGTAACGTCAATCATTTTGTTATGGTTACTTATATTTCTACAAACCCATACAGACAATTGAATTTAAATGAAAAAACTAGAAGGCGCGTTTTATTTAAAGTATTTTTGCTTTTTTAAATTCGCACTCACAATTCATTAAAGTCACTCAGGAAACATGTAGTAACTATCTGAAATCAAGGCGTTTTTTAACAGATGGAATGACGGGGTGGATTTTTCGTGTATATATTTCTATTGTATCAGTTGTTTATCGATGATTTAATACGACTTCATTACGTCTTATTGTCATCTTGACACGATTGAAATGCATGAGCACAACCTTACATAATTTTTAATTTAAAACACAGCCCAGGAATACAACTCACAATAATCCAGGATGGTATCAAAAATGTGTAATGAGATAGAGTTAAAATTACTAAAAGTTATTCACAGTATAGTTACAACAAGAAGCGTCACTAAAACAGCCCGTATATTGGGGGTTTCCAATGGCACTGTCAGCTATATGCTCGGCCGCGCCCGAAAAGCCACAGGCTCTCACCTTTTTTCAAGACACCGCTACGGTATGCTCGCCGATACCACGGCGCTTGAACTTAGCCAGCGATATCTGTCCTATCTCAGTGGGGACGTGGATATTGGCAAAATTGCAGGGCACCAGAGAAAGCAAAGAGAAAAAGTCCGCATTAATACAAACTCGTTACTCGAGATGATGATGGCTAAAAGTCTGCCTGGTATCAATAGCAAATCTTCCCCCTGGTGTTATGGCTTCGGACTGTATACTCCTAATACCGCAGAGCGCCTGAACATGCTCAAAAACGGTATCATTGATTTGGACATTGGTCCTAAACTTCCTGCAGATGAAAGCATACAGGCAGTAAAGCTGTTCAGTTCAAAGGTATCTGTGCTGGCATCTAAAGAAAATAGGCGATATGGGAGACAATTGACACTTAAGCAATGGTACGACAGTAGACACGTCATCTGGTCAGGTACTAGTGACTTCTACTGCGATACTATTGAAGATTCAGCTAAAGCAACTTTGCACCTTCGAGAACGTAAGGCCGGTGTGCTATCCGGTAGCATTATTAATACGCTTGCCTTCTGTGCACGCACGGATTATATCACTCTGGTACCGACTGTGTTTGCAGACCCCCTGTCAAAAGCATTACCTCTGAGACACCTGCTTCCTCCAACTGAACTGAGATTCAGCTATGACTGCTTTCTGCACTATAACAATCAGCTCGAAAGCGAACCTACAGTACTTAAGGAAGTTGATGCCATCGTAAGAAACATTCAGTCCAGATTTCCCGAATCCCCTGATCATTTTAATTATAACATCCAATGAAGAACGGCAATTGATCACATGAAAAAAATAAGCCTAAAGTACCTTAAAGTTATTGATGCACTGGTTGAGCATAAACGGGTTTTACTCGCTGCAGCACACCTTGAAATTAGCCCCTCTTCAGTGAGTTACGTTCTGAAAAAAGTACAGGGCCATTATGGAATACCGCTGTTCACTCGTACGCGAGACGGAATGATTCCGGAGCCTCTGGCCTATCAGTTACAGAAGGAATTCATCAAGATACAGATGCTTAGTGAAAAAAGGCAGCGTTTTGTTATTTCCACCTATTCAGCGATAGAGCTGGCCATGAGCATGTACCTTGATACTCCGGATAAGGACGACAACAAGCAGCCCATCATGTTTTCCCGCATGGAAGACTCACAGGAAAAGCGACTGACCGCTCTGCGCAGACGGTCTGTCGATATTGATATCGGGAGTTATCTGGGCGATGAAAAAGCGATCATCACGACACCTTATATCCTGTCAGATATGTGCGTATTGGCGCGTAAGGGACATCCAACACTGAAGGAGCAATGCTCGCTCATAGAATGGAATAAAAACAAACACTTACGCTGGGTTCGTGAGGGGGACATGGCCAACACCACTGTGCAGGGAAATGATTTCAGCAAGAATCTTCTGGAATCCCGGAATGTTATTTTTGAAAGTGCCAGCCTGCTAGCCCTCGTCAATCTCTGTGCATACAGCGATCATATCATGATTATGCCAACTATCTTCATTCGGCATTTCCGCGATCTATTCGCGGTTAAGACACTATCTCTGCCCGATAATGCCTTTTTAACATTTAGCTGTTTTATGCATCACCATTCATCTCTGGATAAAAACCCGAAGGTGCTTGAGTTGCTGGAACTGCGTAGAAGACTGCAGTAACACTCCATGCAATATGCCTTGTATGATTAAATTTAGTCGCTGGATATGCTGCGGTAGTAAATGATACGCTTCGTCTCAAAGAAGGAAACACAGGATTAGCACAGCCATCATCAATCTCCGCCCTAAATAACTCAGAAATACGCAGTGCAGGTGTATCTTCCAAAAAAAACCAATGATGAAGTAGTTAGGTAATCCCCCCATTTTTAACGGAGGCAATAAGTAGAATCAGGTCATGCGTTGAATATGCTGCATCGGCGTGTAGCCATTTAACGCCATATTCGG
>NZ_JBJDNI010000046.1:0-17619 GCF_044900545.1 Scandinavium sp. NPDC088450
GTCGGTAAAACGTGATTTTTTCATAGAGATCTCCCCGGTTCAGATTACGAGAAAATTCTACTTATCAACACCCCGGATTTTCGGGGGGATTACCGTTACAGGGAATATTTTCTCTGTAAGTCCAGATGGAGTTGATTCTAAAAATCTGGATAAGGGGAAACTCAATTGATAGGATTGACCTACGCGTAATCCGATGCGGCCTTCATGAGCTTCCATTATAAAATTAAAAATACCATTCCTTATTAACATTTATCAATATACAGAAAAGTAATGCCTTCGTTAAATTATACCATCGATAATTACCCTCAAATAGCAATATATGAAAGAATCACCAAATTTGACTCCTCATGGCCTAAGAGGAAACCATCTGATTTTACGTTGCCTTCTACTTATTAAAATGTACCTTTGAGAAAGTAGAGATAATCCTGTAGACTGAATCAGAGGATTTGACCGTACTTTTTAACCTGCTGATAGGGGTGTTTTGCCCGACAGCGAGAAACCCGGAGCCCGCAGTGACGAAACCCTGGTCCGCCGATCGCCCTGAACTGAATGGCGAACTGCTGCCTGCTCTGAACGTGACAGGGTCACTGCGTGATCCTGAGGGCAGTTTGTCACTGAATCCGGCGCAGGCCTACCTGCTGTCGCTCAACTCGCCGCGCAGCCGTCAGACCATGCGATCGTTTCTCGGGATCATCGCCCGTATTCTCGGGGCGACTCGTCTGGAAACCTGTCAGTGGGGTGCAATGCGCCGCCACCATGTGCAGGCGATCATCGCACTTCTGCAGGATGCGGACAAAGCGCCGGCCACCATCAATACCTATCTGTCGGCACTGAAGGGCGTGGCCACCGAGGCCTGGATGATGAAGCAGCTCGATGCAGAAAGCTGTGAGCACATCCGCCGGGTGCGTAATGTCCGGGGCAGTCGTCTGCCGCGCGGTCGCGCGCTGCCCCGGGAAGAGATCCGGGCGCTGTTTGGTGTCTGTGATGCCGACAAAAAATCCCTGGGTCTGCGCGATGCGGCGATCCTCGGCGTGATGTTTGGCGGCGGGCTGCGTCGTTCGGAAGTGGTGGGGCTGGATCTAGCCAGTCTGATGATGACAGACCAGGCCCTGCGGGTGCTCGGGAAAGGGAACAAGGAGCGAATTGCCTATCTGCCGGCCGGCAGCTGGCATCGTCTGTTATTGTGGGTGGATCAGATCCGCGGTGAGGTACCCGGACCGCTGTTCACCCGTATCCGGCGGCATGATGATGTCACTGACCATCGCATGACCGACCAGGCGGTCTACCACATACTGGGCGAACGTCAGCGCCAGGCCGGCATTGAAAAATGTGCCCCGCACGATATCCGGCGCACCTTCGCCACCACCATGCTCGACAACGGTGAGGATCTGATCACCGTCCGTGATGCAATGGGCCATGCCAGTGTCACCACCACCCAGCAGTATGACCGGCGTGGCGATGAGCGGCTGCGTCGCGCCAGGGATAAGCTGGATTTTGACTGACGGCGACGGGCACAATTCATGGAAGGAATATCAGGAAAATCGGGAGCCCGGGAAAACTCAGCAGGAGGGCATTAAGCCGGGAAATCCTGTGCATCAATATCGATGGAATGATGGAGCACGCGTGAGATTAAAATGCCCTCGTCAAGCGCCAGCAGATAGATCCCATGTTTCTTAAACTGAAAACGCCGCATGCCTGTACAAATCCAGTCACATTCAGTACCCAGCTCTGGATTTTCGGCCAGCAGTTCAAACACTCTGGTTAACTCTGCATGATAGCGTTTAGCCTGGGTCACGCCGAAATGCTGGATCGTATAACTCGCTATCCCGTAAATATCATCATCAGCCAGTGCAGAGAGCTTAAACACGGGCGTTTTTCACTGCGGCCGAGAAGATATCATCCATGGAACGTTCGCTCACCGGCGCATTGACGCCAGCCAGCACCATCTCGCGCACATTCTGTAGACGTTGTTCACGCGCTTCCATCAGTCTGAGCGCATCTCGGAGGACTTCAGAGGTATTCCCGTAGCGCCCTGATTCCACCATGTCACCCACAAAACTGCTAAAATGTTCACCCAGTGTCACGCTTGTCACTCTGGCCATTGCTGCACCTCAATTGTATTACTCAGTCATACACACTATAGCAAGGCATGATGTTGGTTGCCAGACCCCATGCACTGATTGTCAGCCGGTACAATCATTTCTCTCAGGTGGCTGCCGGACACTCACATCGGGGTAGTGTGTTACTGCGCACGGTATCTGACCGTGGGCGGAAAATCAGGCATCGCCGCCCTGGCTGCGGCGTCCCACCCCCACCAGTCTTCTTCGTACTCCTGGTCATACCATGCGGTTTTCCCGGCTTTATGTGCCAGATAGTGTTCAGTTTCCATTCCCCACACTTCCATGGGGCAGCAGCCGTTTGCTGTATCACTCAGAATGAAATCCGGCAAGTATTCATCTTCTGCAGAATCAAAGAGAAGAGGTTTGATGAAGGCCCGCCCTTCGGCGACCAGTTTATTTTCGACCTCACCCTCAAAGGCAGAATCCAATGGGATCCAGCGATCGCTGACCATCATCAGACAGACCTGGCGAACAGTCGCTCTCCGGTACTGCGGACCGTCATCCGGAACATCCGTCACCGCAATGGCAATAACCTTCCCGCCAGCTCGCCACCAGGCCCGGGCATGCGGAAAGCGGGTCAGCGTGTTTTGCCAGCGATTAACGTCCATATTCAGGAAAGGTGCCGGCTTTCCCAGAACAACCGGAAGAAGCCCCGTTCCTGTCTCTTTCTCTGCGGTCCAGCCGCTTAATTCAGAAATCAGGACAAGCCGGGAATGGCTCTGACTGGCGTGCGTGAAAGCTTCCTGGTTTCGCGTCGTCTCCCCCTGCAGCATCAGTACCCGGCTGAGCCGCGTACGACCCTGTTTGATTTTTGTCGCTTCGTTGTACAGCGCATACATCAGGTTCTTCAGATCACGCCGACCTTCAAACCAGGGGTACCAGATATTTCGCTGCGTGTTTTCCCACAGCAAATGCAACAATCCCAGAAACGACATCGACGCCTGCCGGGCACCGGCACGTTGCTGACGCGGCGGGAGAAGCTCACCGGATTGATCATCCGCAATATTGTCACGGACTTTTAAAGGGTAGCGAAGCGAGATATGCAGCTCCCCTTCCTCATCCTCCCGGATACAGGCCGCCGAGTACGTTCTTGCACCCCCATCCCGGTTGACCCGTTCATAGTACTGACAATCTGCCGCATGAAGCGGACCAGTATTGGGATACCGGCGCAAAGCCAGCCGATCGCTCCCTGCCACCGGGCGGGTATACAGCCGCAGTTGTTTTTCCCTGTCACAATCGCAGGTGATCACGCTGTCTTTTGTATCCCGGGCCTCCCGCAAATCGGCCTGAAATTTGTCAGCCATCTGCTCGCGCCGCTCCGGTGAATATGACGCGATCCTTCCGGATGGCATCAGCATTATCTTTATCCAGTAAGCGTGTTTTGATCCTGCCATGAGGCCCTCTTCTGCTGACGGGTGACAAGGCGATTGAAATGCCACCTGAGTGATGCCACCAACCACCAGAATATAGTGCGCTTTGCGTTAACAGATCCAACCGGAGAAACGAAACAGGAAAATTCAGTTTACCGGGCGGGCCATCTCCCTTATGCCTGCCAGCGCATCAGGGCAGACATACCGGGTGAAGGGGCGTTCTCAACGACACACCCTCTATCGCGGCATAACGTGGATCGGCCTTTGCCTGATCGGAAAAACGAACCTGATTGCGCTCAATCAACAAATGGCCACTGTCCATCAGGGTATGCAGGTCGGCAGCCAGACATAATCCATTTTCGATGGTGGCCGCTCCCTTTTTCGCATGGCCGATGATGTGAGCGGCTTCAAGTGCCATACGGGTTCCGGTGATGGCACAGCGATTTTCCCAGTTAGACATCACCAGTTTGCGAAAACGTCCCTGAGCCGGGCGGATCTCCGCCCGGGTATAGCGGATTTCACGATGGTCGAAAAGTGGAATAGCCAGTTTCTGGCGTGAAATTTCGGCCCTGTATTCCTGGTAAAGCTGACCGTCCCCCAGTTCCTCGAGCTCTGCTTCAGACCATCCTGCCTGACGCAGTTTGTTGCAGGCCGCAGAATAGTCCTTCATGGATTTATCAGACACATCCTCCCGACGCTCAAGGTAAATGGCGTGTTTACCGAGCGGAACCGTTCGTGTGCGGTCACCTATTTTCATGCTTTCACCACCCGAATCTGCGATAAGATCCGCACGCCAGGCCGCATGACACAGATTTTCACCCAGATAGTCGTTAACTGCACGCGCGCTTGTCAGTCGCTGACCATCAATACAAAACCAGTAACGCCGTTTTTTCATCTGTTCAGCTAATTCTGGAGAGTAACGTTGTGTCATATGGCTCCCTTAATCCGGTATGTCCGGAAGAGACGTGCGGGCAGGAGCATCAGCGCCCATACCCGTGAAACAAGATAATGATATTCATCGGCGATAAAATCATATCCTGCACAAAAAGATATCTGATACCCTTGCTGCGCTGTCATTTGGCAAATTTGGTTTCATTCCGGGCCACACCCCGCCCGGGTGACCATGATCGCCAGACCTGAAGTTCGCAATCCAAAAACTGTAGAGCGGAAACGAGTCGCTGCGGAAATAACTGATCAGCGCTGACATCCACAATGATCGGGATAAACTCACGACCATTGCATTTTCCCTCCTGCAAACCCGAATAAACCGGATGGAAAGACTGCGGTCGTTGTTCGGTACCGGACACGTCAGACGAGCAGCAATTTTATGAACAGGCAACAAAAGTCCAGCCAGGGGCAAATATGGTCAGCAAAAGCAAAATAATATCAGATACGGACATCGGGCAGCTCATTGATGCCCTCAATGACGTGATCTGTGAAGATGATTTACTGGATCGCGATGAGCGTCAGCTCCTGGTGCAGTCTGTTGCCGTTCTGGGTGGAATGCGGGCCAGAATAAACAGAAGGAACACCACCACGCCGGAAACATCAGGGGCCTCATCTGAGTCAACCGAAACACAGCGTACCGTGGATCCCCGTTTCCCTAATGCGGGAACCCCCTGGAATGAAGAAGATGATGCTTTGCTTCATCAGATCATCGATCCATTACCCGACGAGGACATCGCCAGCCATGTATTATGGCTGGCCGCTAAACTGGGCAGAACGCCATACAGTGTGGCCTGTAAAATCGTGCAGGGCGGGCGTTGTTCTGTTAGCTGGAGAAAACCGTTCAAAACGATCACGGATGAACTCCGCGCCAGCGGCATGACCATCGAACAATACACGGAGTCCCCGGTCGGCCACTAACCACCTGCAGGGAAATATCGGCCAGTGAGGCATTGACTGTTTTATCTGACCCCTCGGACGGAGACCAGGATGCTCAGCCCCAGAACTTACCCGGCCCCATCGTATCGTGAAAGACTGGTTCGCTTTTCTCCGTGGGCCATTGATACCGTCAAACTCGTTGCGCTGGCGGCCATGCTCATTGATCATGCCAATACGTTGTTCATACACCCTTCCAGCCCGGAACTGTATGCGCTGGGGAGGATGGCCTTCCCGCTTTTTATCTTCATCTGGGCACTGAATATTCTGGCGACCCCGGAGCGGCTTCAGCAGAGGGCCAACAGGCTATGGCTCTGGGCGATAATCACACAACCTGTATTCACCTTTGCCTTCCATACCGTGTATTCCTGGTACGCTCTCAACATTCTGTTCGTTTTTGCTGTTGCCACGCAGTTTCTGGCCGTACTCCATTCCGGTAAACCCAAGCTCATTCTTGGTGGACTGGTACTGGCCGCATTGATGGTACCCTTGCTGATCCCTGCCAGCTATGGTATTCCGGGCCTGGTACTGGCCGTCAGCAGTGCACTGTATTTCGCGCCTGAAAATGCCCCCTACCGACGTGCAGCAGGTATGTTGCTCCTCTGCTCACTGGTGATGCTCAACGGTATTGCGCATTTGATCTCACAACCTGTAGACACCCTGTTGGTTGCTTTGCTGCCCACGGTTGTATTTCCACTGGCGGTGCTCGCAACTGTTCATGGTATTGCGCCATTAATGGCCCAAAGATTCATGCCAACCCAATTTTTTTACCTGGCATACGCTGGTCACCTCCTGTTGTATGGACTGCTAGCCACACAGTGACTGGATGTATCACGACAGCTTCTGGTGCAGTCAGAACTTGATTCTGCCTGCACCAGAAGTTTGCCTCCCCGGCGAGGGGATTATGCGTCAAACCACTGCCGCCTGTGATTCTGGTCCTGGGATCGTTAGCTTAGAGCTCCGTCTAATCCAGAGAGAGCTCTATATGATTCCACTGGGAGGCTCTCTGCCACTACGTGATGGACTGCTGCAAACTGCACACTGACGACACGCCGGTTCCGGTGCTGGCACCGGGCAGAAAGAAGACGAAAACCGGGCGCACCTGGACGTATGTTCGCGATGACCGGAACGCTGCTTCGTCAGACCCGCCCGCAGTGTGCTTCGCGTTCTCGCCTGACCGGCAGGGGAAACATCCTCAACAACATCTTCGGCACTATCATGGTGTGCTGCAGGCGGATGCCTTCGCAGGCTACGATCGATTGTTCAGCACAGAGCGTAACGGTGGCCCGTTAACAGAAGCCGCATGTTGGGCACTCGCGCGCCTCAAAATCCACAACGTCTATATAAGTACCCAGACGGCCACAGCATAGGAAGCGCTGAAACGCATCGGCTAGCTGTACGCGGTAGAAGAGGAAATACGCGGACTCCGGCAACTGAGCGGCTGGCAGCCAGGTAATCCAGGAGTACTCCGCTGCAGATATCCCTGCATGACTGGTTGGTGGAGAAAAGTGCCACGCTGTCGAAAAATTCCGGTTTGCACTGCACCCATTTAGTTGGACTCTCAAATTGGAGAGTCCCATGTCCAGACGTAAGTACTCCTTTGAACAGCGCCTCGAAGTGGTTATGCACTATTTAGCTACTGATGAGGGCTATCGCTTAACATCAACTCGCTTTAACGTTCCAAGAACCCAGGTAAGATTATGGGTTGCAGCCTATGATGCTTATGGAGAAGAAGGTCTTAAGCCCAGAGATAAGGGCGTATCAATCGATCCCGAAACCAGAATTGAGGCCGTGAAGGCTGTGTTTACGGGGCAAATCTCCCAGACGCAGGCTGCTGCGAAATTTAACGTCGCTGGTGCCGCCTCTGTTGGGAAGTGGATGAAGGTGTTCAGCGAACATGGAGAGGAAGGTCTTCGTTCTCTTCGTGTAGGCAAAAAGAGGGCACTTCATATGATTGATGATCCCGTTGCGCTTGAGGTAGCACTGGAACGTTCTAAAGATAAACGTATTCAGGAGCTTGAACAAAAAGTACGGCGTCTTGAGTTACGGGTACTTTATCTAAAAAAGTTGAAAACCTTAGTTCGATAAGGGATAAAGTCAGAATTATCGACGAACTGAGGCAGCATTATCCTTTCGACCAGCTTTTGCTGATAGCCCAGATACCCAGGAGTACATTTTACTATCATCTGAAAGCACTCCGCTCCCCGGGAAAATACGATGAGGTTAAATGTAGAATCAAAGAGATCTACGATGAGAACCTGGGCCGCTATGGTTATCGGCGGATAGCTCTGGTACTCAGAAGGGAAGGAGGAACGTTGAATCACAAAGTGGTTCAACGCCTGATGAATACACTTCACCTCAAAGCCGCGATAAAAGTTAAGCGCTACAGTTCCTGGCGGGGTGAGCATGGGCGCGCTGCTGATAATATCCTGCAACGAAATTTCAAAGCCAGCCGGCCTAATGAAAAGTGGGTCACCGATGTCACCGAATTTGCCGTCAACGGCCGTAAACTCTATCTTTCCCCCATTATTGATCTCTTCAATAACGAAGTGATTTCCTACAGTATTTCAGAACGCCCAACCATGCTGATGATCGATGACATGTTGATTAAGGCATTTTCCCGTCTTGATGCGGGCAGTACTCTGGTTCTGCATTCAGATCAGGGTTGGCAATATCGTCATCGATGGTACCAATATCAATTACGTGAATTTGGCATCATGCAAAGTATGTCCCGTAAAGGTAACTGCCTTGATAACGCCTGCGCAGAATGCTTTTTCGGGACGTTGAAATCAGAATGCTTTTATACACGTAAATTTGAGGACATTCATGAACTAAAGATCGCTATCGAGGATTACATACGGTACTACAACACCCGGCGAATCAGCCTTAAATTTAACGGCCTCAGCCCGGTTGAATACCGCTTAAAGAGCTGTCCACGGAGAATTTAGATGGATGTTTTGTACAGGAAAGTGTTTAGCAAAACTTAAAGCCATGGGCGATTTATATTCTCAGCGTTTTTATGTTTAAAGAGTCCAGGTCACTTTCCAGTTAGGGAAACATGAACGCCTTTAAAGCGAGCACGTAAATGTCGGCTATGCGATTAGTGGGCATTTGCTAGATCTAAACAGATTTCCGTATTTCCGTGCCCATATTCCTGATGTTTCTCCCCTCATTTAGAAAGCCGTTCTATAGTTTTCTAGAGATGGAAAACTACCAACATTTCAAACAAAAGATTGAACTAATCCCTCCTGCTCATTGAAGGTAATGGAATGAAAAAACATATAATTCTCGGCTCTGGGTTACTGCTTTCATCATTGAGTCACGCGAGTGCTCTCTACTTTTATGAAGTAGCGACAGAAGATACCGCACTCGCTGGTGCCGGGCAGGCAGCGCGCGCTCAGGATGCTTCTACGCTGTTAACGAACCCTGCGGGTATGACACGATTACCTGACCATATGGTCACTGGCGGGCTACAGGCCATGGGCGGAGACATCTCCTATAAGCTGGATGACGAATCAGGCGGGCGGCAGAGTCCCGGCAATGTGATGAAATTTTTCCCCAACGCCAGTATGTTTTATACCCAACGTCTGAGCGATACAGTTTCCGCAGGTATCGGGCTTTATGGGAACTATGGGCTTGGCATCGATTTTGGTAACTGGGCTGGTGATCGCCTTATCAAAAAAAGTACGATGGTCGCGATGACGCTGAGCCCGGGTGTTGCGTGGAAACTTAGCGATAAAGTGTCTATTGGTGCGGCAACTGGCCTGAACTACGGCTTTCTCTCGTTAACCCGAAATGTCGATGGCACTGACGAGAAACAAAGTGACCACGACTGGGCAATGAACTACCGGTTGGGACTGCTGATGGCCCTTACCGACCAGACTCGTGCGGGCATCACCTGGACCAGCAAAACGGATTACCACTTTAATATTGACGGTAAAGCGCGATTTCCGAACCTGCCGAATGTGGAGTACGACCTGCCTATTTCAGCGCAAGTTCGTGCTCCGCAGCAGTTGATGATGAGCCTGGTACACGACATAGACAAGCAATGGTCGATAATGGGTGATCTTGGATGGCAGGACTGGAGCCAGTTTGGCAGCCCGCAGATTACCGTAAACGGAAAAACGAGCGACCGTTCTAACCGCCTGAAGGATACCTGGCATACCGCCCTCGGCGTACAGTACCGGCCTGATGAACAATGGCGTATTAACGCTGGCTTTGCCTTTGATAGCACCCCCTACAAATCACAAAGTGATGTTGCACTCTCATTGCCTACTGGCGATGAGTGGCGTTTTGCTACGGGCGCGCAATATCAGATAACACCGGCCAGCAATATCGGGTTTGCCATTGAATATCTTCATATGCAGTCATCCAGAGTTAAATCTGCTGCATTTGAGGGCGAATATAATAATCCCTGGCTGTGGTTTGCAAGTGTGAACTATAGCTATCAATTCTAATAGTGATAAAGGGTAATTAACCTGTTTTCAATAATCTCTCTGGGTTAATTAAACCAGAGAGGCAACCTTCTTTATGGATTATTCCATAAGCATTTCTTATATGATTAATAATCAGACAGCTAATCAGTACTTCCGAATTATTTGCTTAATTGATTCATAAATTTCGAGCTAGTGGTTTATCCATCAGGTAGTAAATAAAACGGGATTTGTCAAATTTGACTATAAAATAGATTATTTGAATAAATTTAGTAATTTCAATTGGTTAGTAAGTTAACTGGCATTTAATGCTGAAGAGTTAATGTTTTTCATGAAATTAAGTGATGATTTTGAAAATGTAGTATTGCTAAATGTAAAAAAAAGGTTATCTTTTGAAAATCAACGTCTGTCTGATGTTTGTAGGCGTTAAACCGAGACTCGTCTTGATTTTTATAAGACTAATCCTAGTCAAAGAGGTAACAATGAAACTAAAGCTTATTGTCAAAAGTCTGGCGCTCGCCGGGCTGATGTCAACCGTCATACTGCCTGCTTATGCTGACATCACGCCTAAAGACGCAACTGACACCACTAAAAAAGCCAACGACGCGCTATATAACCAATTACCTTTTTCTGATAATACCGATTTTACTAACGCCCATAAGGGCTTTATTGCTGCACTGCCTGCTGAAGTCATCAAAGGCGAGCAAGGCAACGTTGTCTGGGACCCACAGCAGTATGCGTTCATCAAAGAAGGTGAAAAGGCCCCCGCAACAGTCAACCCAAGCCTGTGGCGTCAGTCGCAGCTGATTAACATCAGCGGCCTATTTGAAGTGACGGATGGCGTCTACCAGATCCGTAACCTCGATCTGTCCAACATGACTATCATCGAAGGTAAAGAAGGGATCACGGTGGTTGACCCACTGGTTTCAGCCGAGACCGCCAAGGTCGGGATGGATCTGTACTACAAAAATCGTGGTAAAAAACCCGTTGTTGCAATCATCTATACCCACAGCCACGTTGACCACTACGGTGGCGTACGCGGCGTCGTGGATGAAGCCGATGTGAAATCCGGTAAAGTGAAAGTGTATGCGCCGGCCGGCTTTATGGAAGCTGCCGTAGCGGAAAACATCATGGCCGGTAACGTTATGAGCCGTCGCGCCAGCTACATGTACGGTAACCTGCTGAAGCCTGATGCCAAAGGTCAGGTAGGCGCGGGTCTCGGTACAACAACATCCGCGGGTACCGTCACCCTGATCGCACCAACCAATATCATTGAAAAAGACGGCCAGAAGGAAGTTATTGATGGCTTGACCTACGACTTCATGCTGGCGCCGGGTTCAGAAGCCCCGTCTGAAATGCTGTGGTACATCGAAGAGAAAAAACTCATCGAGTCTGCGGAAGACGTAACCCATACCCTGCACAACACTTACTCGCTGCGCGGCGCGAAAATTCGTGAACCGCTGCCGTGGTCGAAGTACATCAACGAAGCAATTGTGCGCTGGGGAGACAAAGCTGAAATCATCATGGCACAGCACCACTGGCCGACCTGGGGCAACGAAAACGTGGTTAACCTGCTGAAGAGTCAGCGTGACCTCTATCGTTACATCAACGACCAGACGCTACGTATGGCCAACCAGGGGCTGACCCGTGATGAAATCGCCGCCAACTTCAAGCTACCGGATAGCCTGGCGCACACCTGGGCGAACCGCGGTTACTATGGTTCGGTCAGCCACGACGTGAAGGCGACCTACGTGCTGTATCTTGGCTGGTTTGATGGCAACCCGGCCACCCTCGACGAACTGCCGCCAGAAGAAGCTGCGAAGAAATTTGTGGATTACATGGGTGGTGCGGACGCCATCATGAAGAAGGCTAAAGAGGATTTTGCTCAGGGTAACTATCGCTGGGTGGCGCAGGTGGTCAGCAAGATTGTCTTTGCGGACCCTAAAAACCAGGAAGCGCGTAACCTTGAAGCCGATGCACTGGAACAGCTGGGCTATCAGGCAGAATCAGGTCCATGGCGTAACTTCTATCTGACGGGCGCACAAGAGCTCCGCAATGGCGTGCTGAAGGGGCCTACCCCGAACACGGCGAGCCCGGATACGGTGCGCGCCATGACCCCAGAAATGTTCTTTGACTACCTGGCTGTTCATATTAACGGGCAGAAAGCGGGCAAAGCTAAAGCAGTGTTTAACATTGACCTCGGTAACGATGGGGGTAAATACAAGCTGGAGCTGGAAAACGGTGTTCTGAACCACACAGCTAATGCCGAAGCGAAAGACGCCGATGCGACCATCGTGCTTGACCGTGCGACGCTCAACAAAATCATCCTGAAAGAAGAAACCCTGAAACAGGCTGAAGATAAGGGCGAAGTGAAGGTCACCGGTAACGGTGCGAAGCTCGATGAGATGCTGGGCTATATGGACAAGTTCGAGTTCTGGTTCAATATCGTAACACCATAAATCCTTCCCCTGCAGCTTCGGTGCTGCAGGGGATTACTTCAGGTAATCCTATGCGTCTTTCATATTCGATTTTGCCTTCACTGTTATGCCTTGCTTCATCTTATGCCTTAGCTGCGCAAGAGCATGCCTCGGATGCGGCACAAGCGAACAACCCTCTGGCGAATATGACTGCATTTAATATGCAGAACTATTACATCGGGGATGTGAGCGGTACGGACCAGGATGCCAATCAGTTCTGGTTCCGTTATGCACAACCTTTTTCATTAGGTGACAGTAAATGGTTGTTGCGTGGTTCATTACCGATTAATACCTATCCTATTGCACCAACAGGTGGTCATAAAACAGGTTTAGGTGATCTGAACTTATTTGCGTCATGGCTTATTGATACCGGCAATCCAGCAGTGAGTTTTGGTTTCGGTCCGCAAATTACAGCGCCGACAGCAACCGAAAATGCTCTGGGAACAGAAAAATGGTCTGCAGGTCTGGTTAACGTGCTCTTCGATGCCAGTTCGCCAAAATTCCAGTACGGTTATCTGGCGTCATGGCAGCATAGTTTTGCCGGAGAAGATAACCGCAGTGACGTGAATCTCGGTACTTTCCAGCCATTTTTATTCTATCAGTTGGGCGGAGGAACCTATCTGCGGGCAGCGCCTATCTGGGTCTACAACTTCCAGAATGACAGCTACAGTGTTCCGCTGGGTTTAGGTATTGGACAGGTTATTAAGCAGGATAAAACCGTCTACAACTTCTTTGTGGAACCCCAAGGCTCGGTTGCCGACCGTGGACCTGGACAGCCTCACTGGCAAATTTTCTTTGGGTTAAATCTTCAGTTCCTGAATTAATCTTTTTTGGGGTAATTTTTTTATTCACGCCAGATTAGGTCATTGCCAAATGAATGGTATGCACTTCCCGCTGCCAATAGAAAATGGTGGTGGTCTGCCGCAGTCATGTAACTGAGCAATGTCCGCTTGGCACAAAGCGGACATCAGTATTCAAAAAATGAAAAACGACGAATTGTTGTAAATCGTTTGCTATACATGATAGTTGTGCTATTCTCGTAAAGCAATTGCTATACGAGAGGGTCTCATGAAATCAGATGTTCAACTTAATCTTAGAGCTAAGGAATCGCAGCGGGCGCTCATTGATGCAGCTGCGGAAATCCTTCACAAGTCACGCACAGATTTCATTCTGGAAATTGCCTGTCAGGCTGCCGAGAAAGTGATCCTTGACCGCCGTGTATTTAACTTTAACGATGAGCAATATGCGGAGTTCATCGATCTGCTTGATGCTCCGGTCGCAGATGATTCTGTTATCGAAAAACTGCTGGCAAGGAAACCTCAGTGGGACGTGTAACAGCACCAGAACCTTTGTCCGCTTTTCATCAGGTAGCTGAGTTCGTCAGCGGTGAAGCTGTGCTCGATGACTGGTTGAAGCAAAAGGGTCTCAAAAACCAGGCTCTCGGAGCGGCCAGAACATTTGTGGTGTGCAAGAAAGACACGAAGCAAGTAGCCGGTTTTTACTCTCTGGCCACCGGCAGCGTCAACCATACAGAAGCTACAGGCAATCTTCGGCGTAACATGCCAGATCCCATCCCTGTCATTATACTTGCCCGTCTTGCTGTCGATCTCTCATTCCATGGAAAAGGGCTTGGTGCAGATTTACTTCATGATGCAGTGCTTCGTTGCTATCGGGTTGCCGAGAATATTGGTGTACGTGCAATCATGGTTCATGCACTTACCGAAGAAGCCCAAAATTTCTACATCCACCATGGTTTCAAATCATCACAAACTCAGCAGCGAACGTTGTTCCTTAGGCTCCCTAAATAGAACGCAAAGACTGTTACGTTCAAATCGCTATAAGCGATAATATGATAGTACGTCTAAGGTTAAATCAATAGAAATCCGCGTGATGTAATTAAGCAACGGAATGGATAATCCGCTTGCGGAAAATGTTATTTAGGTATGGACGGAAAGAAAAAAGAGCCCATCTATTTAATGGACTCTTTCTCTGATGCCTCGGTTAATCTGTCCAACTTTTTGGGGTCAGTACAGTTGGGCGAGGCGTTCGCTTATGCCCTGAAACAGTGGGATGCCTTGTATTATTACTGTGATGATGGTCTTGCAGGAGCTGATAACATTGCCGCAAACGAGCATTACAAGATGTCTGTCTCGGAAAGAACAACTATATCTTCTTCGGCAGCGACCTCGGAGGTCAGCGAGAAGCTCTGCTGTATGGTCTGATCGGAACGTGCAGGCTGAATGGAATCGATCCGGAAGCCTACCTTCGCCATATCTTGAGCGTGTTGCCAGAGTGGCCCTCAAATAAAGTGGCCGGAATGCTGCCATGGAACGTAGACCTCACCCAGAAATAACTGTCAATACGGCACTCACTTAGCGCTTACGCTTTGTCGAACCGGTAGCGCATATAAGCCGAGATATTGTCCTCGTGAGAAGATACAACCAACTTGCAGTGCTTGAGCTCTCGATGGAGTAGATCAGTCAAGGAAGCAACGTTTAATTGGCATTGTTGAATAAATCGAACTTATGTCAGTAATGGGGCTGATGTCCAAAAGCCCACTTCAACAAAGGTATAGCGGATTGTCAGTGGTCTTTATGGTAGGGAAGTTTTGTCACTGGCAGCGTGTATAACCCGGTGATGTGACAGGTATCCGGAAAGTGGGCGCCTTTGAAGAAGAACACATACTGATTTTTTCTCGGGAAGTACACCAGGTCATCACCATTTTCGAATGCCGTCACCTCAAATGGTGAACCTGATGCAGTGTGGTTTTTGCGGATCCCCGCAGCCACTTGAAATTGGTCATTCCACTTCATGGTACTGAGCTGGTAACCGAAACGGGAAATGAGTACATTTTTTCGCAGGCTGCAGCTCAGGCGTATTGCTGTGGCGGCACAGGCCGGATTGAGAATGAGAGAAGATAGCGTCATGATGAGCAGTAATTTTATCATGGAACCGGGCCTCTCTGTGCCGGTGCAGCGACGGATCCCTTTTTCATCATGAACCCCATGCAACGTGCCTCTGAATCACTGCGCTGAGTTGGTGCGACTCCAGTCGCTTCGTCTTTTCGCTATGGGCCATCAGGGCCGCCGGGCTGTCCTCTTTCAACTTCCAGGACCCATCCGATTCGTCACAAGCAGTAAGCATTCCGGAGAGCATGCAAATGCTAAGAATTAATAAACTTTTTGTTTTCATGATTATCTATTCATCTTGTTGATAGTTTATAAGGCCGTCCTTTGCATAGCTTTCTGGCACTGCGCGGCTTCGCCGTTACGCACTCCTTGGGACCATGAGTACGAAAAAATCAGCAAATCACTATAAATCAATACATTATGACGATTAATAAACATTATGTTAAATTTAGGTCTGATCGCGCACTTTAACCGCTACTTAGCGTCAGATAGCTACACTTTAAGCTCATTTCGGTGCTTGAACGGTATCCCCTTCCGGTGAGTTGCTCAATTGTTCAAGTATGTGGATCAGTGAATCCAGATGGCGTGAGGTTTCCTCAACAATAGTCTCTGGTACGTTCAATTCTCCCGGCGCGCTTACCAGCTGTCGCAGCTGCTCTTCAACCGGCACGGCACTGGCAAATGATCGTGTTATCTGCCAGACCATCGTTTTCAGTTCACTGCCCGTCAGGTATTTGCCTTTCTGATGATCCAGTGCGTCAAGCTTTGCTGACAGGGCCTGGAGCTGCATCATGCCCTGATGCCAGCCCTGAAGTTCGCTGGCGGGCAGCGTTCTTGCGACCTGATACTTCTGCCAGCGTAGTGCAAGATCTCGCGTTGCCGGATCATTCGGCCACAAAGCTTTTGCCTGTGAAACCAGCCCCTGACCATAACGGAGCCGCCAGCCTGGCGCCAGATCCATGATCCAGTTAACCTGGTTTGATATACGCCCGATCCACATGGCTGAATGAGACCGGCTGCTGTCCGTTTCACGGAAAGCAACGATCTGCGAGGCAGTCATAGGTTCAGGCACCCAGGCAACTGACGCCGCCATTGGCTTTATGGCTTCCTCAGGTTGATGCACAGCCTGCCATCCAAACACGGTCGCTGCGCTCAGTGCTATTGCGGTTCCCATTCCGGCCACGAAGGCTGGCCATCGTTTTGGTTTCACCAGTGGAACTTCTGAAACCTTTACCTTTGCCTCAGGATCTTTGTGGATGACATAGACCAGCTGGCTGGCGGAAGGAGATGATTCCCCACCACTTACCTGCGCATGCTGAGGCATCATCACCGGAGTAGGCTCCTCTTCCCGAGGGCTGTTCTCCAGGCGACTTAAAGCATGGCGTATTTGCGTCAAAAAGGGTGTGAGATTGCAGGTGTGACTGAGTTCCTGGCGTTTCAGAATATCGTCCAGCTCCTGCAGAAGCTTTTCGGCCAGTTGCAGGGCTGTGAAATCAGTGGACTGCAGTGACCAGGTCCGAAAAAGTTTCTGTAAGCGCTGAAGAAGGCCATTCAGGATCTCTGCCCGGGCATGCACTGGCTGTGGCCAGAGTTGTGCCCACTGATGGCTAAGCAGCGCAACCAATATGTTGAGACCTTCATTCATCCCACTGATGCGGGCCAAATGGCTGCGAGCAAGGGTATACCAGGCCCCCGTCTGCAGCTCCACGCCGTTCATTTCAAACAGCGCCAGCGCAAGCGTTTCCACCTGCTTCCAGTCCACATCCGGGCGCGCCGGATGCGTCAGCTTACTCATCTCTTCGCGTAACGCCACAAACTCTGACAGCGAACGCGGATCGCTGCCGGTTCTCACCGGCCGGGGTTGTACATCATGCATAATTTTGTCGTCCATGGGCTCAACCGGGTCTGACTAGTCGGGTAACAGCGGTTCGATCATCGTAAAGAAAGCGTCTTCGTCAAACAGGCTGCTCTGTCGGCTGATCGTACCTGCCGGCAGCCAGCTCCATGCATCCTGATTCCCATTGCGCATAAAGAGGCGGTACAGAGGATTGGTGGCGCCAGCCTTGCACAGACTTACCTCAACGCACCCCGTGACGCCTTGCCCGTAAAGGAAAATTGGCGTAAAGCGGATGCTACGCTGCAGATAGTGCAGTTCAATGCCAGTCATTGAAAACGCACCGCCGCCAATCAGAAACTCGACCAGAGAGGTGGTCGTGGATTCAGTGCGTATCTCCGTCCCGCCAAGCCATTCCTCGATTGATGCCTGAAGCTGGTCAATTCTCTGGCGAAATGTCGCAATATCCGCTTCGGCTTTCGTGTCAAAGGCGGCACTTTGGTAATCCCCCCATTTTTAACGGAGGCAATAAGTAGAATCAGGTCATGCGTTGAATATGCTGCATCGGCGTGTAGCCATTTAACGCCATATTCGG
>NZ_JBJDNI010000047.1:0-15190 GCF_044900545.1 Scandinavium sp. NPDC088450
GCACAAGTGGCGTACGGCGTCCTGAAATCAGGACGCCCGTTCGATGCCACGTTGCACACAGAAAATGCTTGCGTGGCATAACAGTATCTACAAAAACGGGTCCACAAAAATCAAGGCTTCGCTTTTGCCCGCGCTAACATCTCTTTGATATTTGCCACGTTCGCCTGGCCTTTATGCATCCGCTCTTCCGCCGACACCACTTTGCGCTCCTGCTCCCAAATTAAATCGTCCTGCGGTAATTCCAGCAGGAAACGGCTTGGCTCCGGACGCACCAGCTCGCCATACTGACGGCGCTCTTTGCACAGGGTAAAAGTCAGCTCTTTCTGCGCACGGGTGATCCCCACGTACGCCAGACGGCGCTCTTCATCGACGTTATCTTCATCGATGCTGCTTTGATGCGGCAGTAAGCCTTCTTCCATGCCCACCAGATAAACGTACGGGAATTCCAGCCCCTTCGAGGCGTGCAGCGTCATCAGCTGTACCTGGTCGAGTTCCTCATCGCTTTCACCGCGCTCCATCATGTCGCGCAGTGTGAAGCGAGTGACAACCTGAGTGAGCGTCATCGGCTCTTCAAGATCACTGCCTTCCAGCATTTCCGTCATCCAGCCAAACAGCGTATTGACGTTTTTCATCCGCATTTCAGCGGCTTTCGGGCTTGGGGACGTTTCGAACAGCCAGGATTCGTAATTGATGCCGTGGATAAGATCTCGCACCGCAGCAATCGGTTCACGTTCTGCCAGGCGCTGTACTTCACCCAGCCAGTGCGTAAAACGAGTTAGCGACTCATAGCCACGCCCGGTCAGGGTCTGAGTCAGGCCCATATCAAAGCTTGCGGCAAACATACTTTTGTTGCGAGTCATCGCCCATTCGCCCAACTTCTGTAGCGTCGCCGGGCCAATCTCACGCTTTGGCGTGTTAACGATGCGCAGAAAAGCACTGTCGTCGTCCGGATTGGTCAACACGCGCAGATAAGCCAGCAAATCTTTGATCTCAGGACGCGAGAAGAAGGAGGTGCCGCCAGAAATACGGTACGGAATGCGGTTTTGCATCAACAGCTTTTCGAACACGCGGGACTGGTGGTTACCGCGATAAAGGATCGCGTAATCCTTGTAAGCTGTCTTATTGATAAAGTGATGAGCAATAAGCTCCCCGGCCACACGCTCCGCTTCGTGCTCTTCGTGGTTGGCGCTCAACACTTTCAGCTCGACGCCATAACCCAGCTCGGAAAACAGCTTTTTCTCGAAGACGTGCGGGTTATTGGCAATCAGGATGTTCGCCGCTTTCAGGATACGCCCTGAAGAACGGTAGTTTTGTTCGAGCTTGATAACCTGCAACTTCGGGAAGTCCTGGCTTAGCAGCACCAGGTTTTGCGGACGCGCACCACGCCAGGAGTAAATTGACTGATCGTCATCGCCTACCACAGTGAAGCGTGCGCGGCTGCCCACCAGCAGTTTCACCAGTTCGTACTGGCTGGTGTTGGTGTCCTGATATTCATCCACCAGCAGGTAACGAATTTTGTTCTGCCAGCGTTCCCGCACTTCTTCATTGCGTTGCAGCAATAGCGTTGGCAGCAGGATCAGATCATCGAAATCCAGAACGTTGCACGCCTTCATGTGTGCGTCGTATTGCCCATAGCAATGGGCAAAAATTCGATCGCGTTCCTCTTTCGCCTGCGCTGCGGCTTGCGAGGGCGTCATCAGATCGTTTTTCCAGTTGGAGATCGTCGAGATCAGTTGCTGCAACAGCACCTTGTCGTCTTCGATAATCCCTTCTGTCAGCTCTTTGAGCAGCGCAGTCTGATCGGTATCGTCGAACAGGGAAAAGTTAGATTTCATGCCCAGCGCGGCAAATTCACGTTTAATGATTTCAAGCCCAAGCGTGTGGAACGTGGAAATCATCAACCCGCGCGCCTCTTTGCGCCCCAACGTTTGCGCCACACGCTCTTTCATTTCGCGAGCAGCTTTGTTGGTGAACGTCACTGCCGCAATGTGTTTTGCCTGATAGCCACACTGATGGATCAAATGGGCAATCTTATTGGTGATAACGCGAGTCTTGCCGGAACCAGCACCCGCCAGCACCAGGCAGGGTCCGGTGACGAATTCGACGGCTTGTTGTTGTCCGGGGTTTAAACGCATAGGGTCACTCAATGAAAAACGGGAGGGCAGAAATAGAGCGTGGTAGTATAACGAGCCTGAACCACACCACTCAAGGCACAATCATGGCAAAAACAGCAGCAGCACTGCATATCCTTGTAAAAGAAGAAAAACTGGCTCTGGACCTTCTGGAGCAAATCAAAAACGGTGCCGATTTCGGCAAGCTTGCGAAGAAACACTCCATTTGCCCATCAGGCAAACGAGGCGGTGATTTAGGCGAGTTCCGTCAGGGCCAGATGGTCCCGGCGTTTGATAAAGTGGTCTTCTCTTGCCCGGTGCTGGAGCCAACCGGCCCGCTGCACACCCAGTTCGGTTACCACGTCATTAAAGTACTTTACCGGAAATAAACAGCAAAGCCTTCTCAACGAGAAGGCTTTTAGTGTTTGCACCCTCTCCCCGTGGGAGAGGGCTGGGGTGAGGGCATCAGACCGCACTACCCCCCTTTGATTATTAACCCGCTACAGCGATACGTTTCATATCGGTCATGTAGCCACGCAGTTTTTTACCGACTTTCTCGATCTCATGACCGCGAATCGCTTCGTTGACATCACGCAGCTGAGCGTTGTCTACCGCGCCTTCAGCAATCGCTTTGCCCAGGTCGCCGGTCTGCAGCGTGGTCATGAACTCTTTCAGCAGCGGTACGCAAGCGTAAGAGAACAGGTAGTTACCGTATTCTGCGGTATCGGAGATAACCACGTTCATTTCATACAGACGCTTACGCGCGATAGTGTTGGCAATCAACGGCAGCTCGTGCAGTGATTCGTAGTAAGCAGACTCTTCGATGATGCCGGAATCGACCATGGTTTCGAAGGCCAGCTCAACGCCCGCTTTCACCATCGCAATCATCAGTACACCTTTATCGAAGTACTCCTGCTCGCCAATTTTGCCTTCAAACTGTGGTGCGGTTTCGAACGCGGTTTTACCGGTCTCTTCACGCCAGGTCAGCAGTTTCTTATCGTCGTTGGCCCAGTCAGCCATCATGCCGGAAGAGAATTCGCCGGAGATGATGTCATCCATGTGCTTCTGGAACAGCGGAGCCATGATCTCTTTCAGCTGTTCGGACAGCGCGAAAGCACGAACTTTTGCCGGGTTAGACAGACGGTCCATCATCAGGGTGATACCGCCCTGCTTCAGCGCTTCGGTGATGGTTTCCCAACCGAACTGAATCAGTTTTTCGGCATACGCCGGGTCAGTACCTTCCGCCACCAGCTTGTCGAAGCACAGCAGAGAACCGGCCTGCAACATGCCGCACAGAATGGTCTGCTCACCCATCAGGTCGGATTTCACTTCCGCCACGAAGGAAGATTCCAGCACGCCTGCACGGTGGCCGCCTGTAGCTGCAGCCCAGGCTTTAGCGATGGCCATGCCTTCGCCTTTTGGATCGTTTTCCGGGTGAACGGCGATCAGGGTTGGCACACCGAAACCACGCTTATATTCTTCACGTACTTCAGTACCCGGGCACTTCGGTGCCACCATTACGACGGTGATGTCTTTACGAATCTGCTCGCCCACTTCCACGATGTTGAAACCGTGAGAGTAACCCAGCGCGGCGCCATCTTTCATCAGTGGCTGAACGGAACGTACTACGTCAGTGTGCTGTTTGTCCGGCGTCAGGTTAACCACCAGGTCAGCCTGAGGGATCAGCTCTTCGTAGGTACCGACTTTGAAGCCGTTTTCGGTCGCTTTACGCCAGGAAGCACGCTTTTCAGCAATCGCTTCTTTACGCAGCGCATAGGAGATATCCAGACCGGAATCACGCATGTTCAGGCCCTGGTTCAGACCCTGCGCACCACAGCCGACGATGACCACTTTTTTACCCTGAAGGAAGCTCGCGCCATCGGCGAATTCGTCGCGTGCCATGAAGCGGCATTTACCCAGTTGGGCCAGCTGCTGGCGCAGATTCAGTGTGTTGAAGTAGTTAGCCATGGTGATTCCTCGTGATGTTGTACTGTCTTATTGTTCGGTTCGCGTTTTGCGAGAATGTACCCACATTACAACAGGAAATTTATTGCGGAAATTGATATATTCACAACATCACGTTGCAATTTATGCAATGTAAAACCGTGGAGTATTTTCTGTGGATTTACGCGATCTGAAAACCTTCCTGCATCTGGCGGAAAGCCGTCATTTTGGCCGCAGCGCGCGGGCGATGCACGTCAGCCCTTCCACGCTATCCCGGCAAATTCAACGTCTGGAAGAAGATCTTGGGCAAGCGCTGTTTGTGCGTGATAACCGCACAGTGACGTTGACCGAGGCGGGCGAAGAACTCCGCACTTTTGCCCAGCAAACGTTGCTGCAGTATCAGCAATTGCGCCACACCATCGATCAGAAAGGCCCTTCGTTGTCAGGCGAGCTGCACCTGTTTTGCTCTGTGACCGCGGCATACAGCCACCTGCCCCCCATTCTTGACCGCTTTCGCGCCGAACACCCTTCCGTCGAAATCAAACTGACAACTGGCGACGCCGCCGACGCGATGGAAAAAGTGGTGACAGGTGAAGCGGACCTGGCCATTGCCGGGAAACCGGAAACGCTGCCCGGCGCGGTGGCATTTTCGATGTTAGAAAATTTAGCCGTGGTGCTGATCGGCCCAGCGTTACCTTGCCCCGTGCGCACGCAAGTCGCGCAGGAGAAACCCGACTGGTCCACGGTGCCCTTTATCATGGCCGATCAGGGGCCCGTCCGCCGCCGCATCGAGTTGTGGTTCCGCCGCCATAAAATCAGCAATCCCTCGATTTATGCAACGGTGGGTGGGCATGAAGCGATGGTGTCGATGGTGGCGCTGGGCTGCGGTGTGGCGCTCATACCTGAAATCGTGCTGGAAAACAGCCCCGAACCGGTGCGCAACCGCGTCATGATTCTGGACAGGAGCGACGAGAAAACCCCGTTTGAACTCGGCGTTTGTGTACAAAAAAAGCGGCTGCATGAGCCGCTTATTGATGCGTTCTGGCATATCCTTCCGGCAAATTAACCCACAGAAAGTGTAGGCCCGATAAGCGCAGCGCCATCGGGCAGTTTTTACCGGATTAACCCGCGAGGAAGAAGCGGAACGCCGGGTTATGGGTTTCGTCGTGACACTCATAGCCCAGTTCATTCAGCCGCGTTTCGAAATCTGGCTCGTGCTCGCCCAGTTCAAATGCGGCCAGTACGCGGCCATAGTCGGTGCCGTGGCTGCGGTAGTGGAACAACGAAATGTTCCAGTGCGTGCCCAACGTGTAGAGGAACTTGAGCAATGCGCCCGGTGATTCCGGAAACTCAAAGCTGTAAAGACGTTCCTGCAATGGCTTTGATGGACGCCCGCCGACCATGTAGCGAACATGCAGCTTCGCCATTTCATCATCGGAAAGATCGACCACACTGTAGCCACCGTCATGCAGCAGCTTGAGGATCTCTTTACGCTCCTCAAGACCGCGACTGATCCGCACGCCCACAAAAATACAGGCGTCTTTGGCATCGGCAAAACGGTAGTTGAACTCAGTCACTGAACGACCACCCAGCAGCTGGCAGAACTTCAGGAAGCTGCCCTTCTCTTCCGGGATCGTGACCGCCAGCAGCGCTTCTCGCTGTTCGCCCAGTTCACAGCGTTCCGAGACATAACGCAACCCGTGGAAGTTAACGTTAGCGCCGGAAAGCACGTGCGCCAGACGCTCGCCGCGAATGTTGTGCTGCGCGATATACTTCTTCATCCCCGCCAGCGCTAAGGCCCCAGAAGGTTCAGCCACTGCACGCACGTCTTCGAACAAGTCTTTCATCGCCGCGCAGATGGCATCGCTGTCCACGGTGATAATATCGTCGAGGTATTCCTGGCACAGACGGAATGTCTCGTCGCCGATGCGTTTCACTGCCACGCCTTCAGCAAACAAGCCTACGCGCGGTAAATCTACCGGATGGCCTGCATCCAGCGCCGCTTTCAGGCAGGCTGAATCTTCGGCTTCCACTGCAATCACTTGGATTTGCGGCATCAGCTGTTTGATTAACACCGCCACGCCTGCCGCTAAACCCCCGCCGCCAACGGGCACAAACACCCTGTCGAGATGCGCATCTTGCTGCAGCAATTCCAGTGCCAGCGTGCCTTGCCCGGCGATCACCATCGGATGATCAAACGGAGGCACCCAGGTAAAGCCCTGCTGTTCGGCTAACTCAATCGCTTTCGCTTTCGCTTCATCGAAATTCGCACCGTGCAGCAGCACTTCACCGCCGAAACCCCGAACCGCATCGACTTTGATATCTGCCGTTGCCACTGGCATCACGATGAGCGCTTTCAGACCCAGCCGAGCGGACGAAAACGCCACGCCTTGAGCATGGTTGCCTGCGGATGCGGTAATCACTCCACGAGATTTCTGCTCTTCCGTCAGGCCAGCCATCATCGCGTAAGCCCCGCGCAGCTTGAAGCTGTGTACCGGCTGCCGGTCTTCACGTTTCACCAGAATCACGTTATCGAGACGCGAAGAGAGCTTGTCCATCTTCTGCAACGGCGTGACCTGGACAGCCTCATAGACTGGCGCGCGCAGGACTGCCCTGAGATATTCCGCCCCCTCGGGGGCGGCGGATAGCGGTTGGGACTCGGCCATGATTAACCCCCGAGCCTGGATTTGTCGCGTACTGCGCCTTTATCGGCACTGGTCGCGAGGCTGGCATAAGCGCGCAGCGCAAAAGAAACCTCGCGTTGACGATCGCGTGGCGTCCAGGCTTTGTCACCACGGGCTTCCTGGGCTTCGCGACGCGCAGCAATTTCCTGGTCGCTCAGTTTCAACTGGATGCCGCGGTTTGGGATGTCGATTTCGATCAGATCGCCATCTTCAATGATGGCAATGTTGCCACCACTGGCCGCTTCCGGAGAAACGTGACCGATGGAAAGACCGGATGTCCCGCCAGAGAAGCGTCCATCCGTGACCAGCGCACAGGCTTTGCCGAGGCCCATGGATTTCAGGAAGGTGGTTGGATAAAGCATTTCCTGCATGCCTGGTCCGCCTTTCGGCCCTTCGTAACGAATGACGACCACGTCACCCGCAACAACTTTGCCGCCAAGAATGGCTTCAACGGCGTCGTCCTGGCTTTCGTACACCTTCGCCGGGCCGGTAAATTTCAGGATGCTGTCATCCACACCGGCGGTTTTAACGATACAACCGTTTTCCGCGAAGTTACCGTACAGCACAGCCAGGCCGCCGTCTTTGCTGTAGGCATTTTCCAGAGAGCGGATACAGCCTTCGGCACGGTCATCATCCAGCGTGTCCCAACGGCAGCTCTGCGAGAATGCCTGAGTGGTGCGAATGCCTGCCGGGCCAGCACGGAACATGCTTTTCACTGCATCGTCTTTGGTCAGCATCACGTCGTACTGGTCGAGCGTTTGTGGCAGTGACAGACCCAGCACGTTTTTCACGTCGCGGTTCAGCAGCCCGGCACGATCCAGTTCGCCCAGAATACCGAGCACACCACCTGCACGGTGAACGTCTTCCATGTGATATTTCTGCGTGCTTGGCGCAACCTTACAAAGCTGTGGAACCTTGCGGGAAAGCTTGTCGATGTCGCTCATGGTGAAGTCGATTTCAGCTTCCTGCGCTGCCGCCAGCAGGTGCAGAACGGTGTTGGTGGAACCGCCCATCGCGATATCCAGCGTCATGGCGTTTTCAAACGCGGACTTGTTGGCAATGTTGCGTGGCAATGCGCTGGCATCATCCTGCTCGTAGTAACGCTTGGTCAGTTCAACGATGCGTGTACCGGCATTGAGGAACAGCTGTTTACGATCGGAGTGAGTTGCCAGCAGAGAGCCGTTGCCTGGCTGAGACAGGCCCAGCGCTTCGGTCAGGCAGTTCATCGAGTTAGCGGTGAACATCCCGGAACAGGAGCCGCAAGTCGGGCACGCGGAACGTTCAATCTGCTCGCTTTGTTCGTCGGAAACTTTCGGGTCAGCGCCCTGAATCATCGCATCAACCAGATCCAGCTTGATGATTTGATCGGAAAGTTTCGTTTTCCCGGCTTCCATCGGACCGCCGGAAACGAAGATCACCGGAATGTTGAGGCGCAGAGAGGCCATCAGCATCCCCGGGGTGATTTTGTCGCAGTTGGAGATACACACCATGGCATCGGCGCAGTGTGCATTGACCATGTATTCCACGGAATCAGCGATCAGTTCACGCGATGGCAGCGAATACAACATGCCCCCGTGGCCCATCGCGATACCGTCATCAACGGCGATGGTGTTGAACTCTTTTGCTACGCCGCCGGCGGCTTCGATTTGCTCTGCAACCAGTTTACCCAGGTCGCGCAGATGGACGTGACCCGGCACGAACTGGGTAAACGAGTTCACGACGGCAATAATCGGTTTGCCGAAATCGGCATCGGTCATTCCGGTGGCGCGCCACAGCGCGCGGGCACCCGCCATATTTCGGCCGTGGGTGGTAGTGGCGGAACGGTACTTAGGCATGCTCTGTTTACTCCCGTCTGACTGTTTAGCGGGACGGTGCGTGCCGTCCCGAATTTATGCTTATGGATTAACCTGATCCAGCCAGCCGTACTTGTCTTCGGTTTCCCCGGTGAAGAGGCCAAAGAAGGCTTGCTGAATGCGTTTGGTAACCGGGCCACAGCGGCCTTCACCGACCTGAATGCCATCAACGCTGCGAACCGGGGTAATTTCTGCCGCGGTACCGGACATAAACACTTCATCTGCCAGGTAGAGGGATTCGCGCGACAGAACCTGCTCACGGACTTCGATGTTGAGGTCTTTCGCCAGCTTGATGATGGCATCACGGGTGATACCCGGCAGTGCGGAAGAGGTGAAAGGCGGAGTGAACAGAATGCCATCTTTCACTTCAAACAGGTTTTCACCTGCGCCTTCGGAGATATAGCCGTTCACATCCAGCGCAATCCCTTCCTGATAACCATGACGACGTGCTTCGCTACCAACCAGCAAAGAGGAGAGATAGTTACCACCGGCTTTTGCGGCCGTTGGGATGGTGTTGGGTGCTACGCGATTCCACGAGGAAACCATCGCGTCGATGCCCTGATCCAGTGCTTCTGCACCGAGGTAGGCACCCCACGGGAACGCGGCGATGATAACGTCGGTGGTGTAGCCTGCTGGCGGGTTCACGCCCATACCCACATCACCAACAAACACCAGAGGACGGATGTAAGCGCTGGTCAGGCTGTTTTTGCGGATGACCTCGCGGCAGGCTTCCATCAGTTCGTCAACGCTCTGAGAGACCGGGAAACGGTAGATTTTGGCTGAGTCATGCAGACGTTGCATGTGTTCACGATGACGGAACACCACCGGGCCTTTGTGAGAGTCGTAGCAGCGGATGCCTTCGAACACAGAAGTGCCGTAGTGCAGCGCGTGAGACATCACGTGTACCTTCGCCTCACCCCACGGAACCATCTCACCGTTGAACCAGATGTAATCAGCTTTTTTCGTCGTCATTGTTCTTCCTTTTGCGCTTAAGCGCGGATTTGTTGTGATGATGTTGTTCGTTGCTGGATGTCGACGTGAGCAACATCCACCAGTTTGCTTAACTGGCTAAACAGTAATTCGACAGGGCGAAGACTGGCAACGGTCAATTCGATATTTATGTTCTGCGCATCACTGCCCGTTTCCATATTCATGGCACAAATCTGGAAACCACGATGGCGTACCACACGCAAAACACGTTCTAACGTTTCAGGGTTGAAGCGGGCCTGCACGGCGACCTGATGGTGCATCATGATAATTTCTCCAGCATTTCAGCATTACTGGCGCCCGGGGGAACCAGTGGCCAGACGTTTTCAAGTTCGTCGATTGAGACATGAAGCAGGTAAGGCCCTTTGCTGTTCAGCATGGTGTCGAGCGCCGCTTCAACCTGGTCTTTACGGGTGATGTGCTGGCCAGGGATACCAAAAGCATTAGCCAGCATGAGGAAATCGGGGTTATCGGTGAGCGTGGTTTCGCTGTAACGCTCCTGGAAGAAGAGCTGTTGCCACTGACGAACCATCCCTAAGCGCTGGTTATCCAGCAGGACGATTTTCACCGGCAGCTGCTTGCGTTTCACGGTGCCAAGCTCCTGAACGTTCATCATGAAAGAGCCGTCACCGGAGATACAGATAACGGTGTCTTCCGGGCGCGCTACCTGCGCACCTACGGCTGCTGGCAAGCCGAAACCCATCGTGCCAAGGCCGCTGGAAGTGATGAAGTTTTCCGGGCGAGTGTAAGTCATGTGCTGCGCCGACCACATTTGGTGCTGGCCGACGTCAGTGGTAACAACGCTGTCTACCGGTTTGCGATCGGAGAGCTGTTTGAGCAACAACGGGGCGTAAATGGCTTCGCCAGGATGGTCGTAACGCCATTCGTGCTCTGCCCGTAAATCTACTGCATGCTGGCGCCATTCATTGATATCCAGCGCCTGTTGCAGGGCAGGTAACAGGGCGTTCAAATCTCCCTGCAAACCGACATGGGCCTGACGCAGTTTATTCAGCTCCGCCGGATCGATATCCATGTGAATGACTTTGGCGTGCGGAGCAAATGTGTTCAGTTTACCGGTCACGCGATCGTCAAAACGAGCGCCGACGGCTATCAACAAATCGCATTCCTGAACGGCGAGATTCGCCGCTTTGGTTCCGTGCATACCGAGCATCGCCAGATAGTACGGGTAATCTGCCTCTACGACACCGAGTCCTTTCAGCGTGCAGGTAACGGGCATCTGCGTGACGGCAATAAACTCACGTAATGCCGGAACGGCCTGAGCCATCCCAACGCCACCACCGACGTACAGCATTGGCTTACTGGCCTGGGCGATCATCTGACGAGCCTGAGCAACGTCGGCATGCGGGAAGTTGTTTTCATCTTCGACGGTGGAGAAATGCGGTTCCAGATCGGCGCTGGCGACCTGAATGTCCTTCGGGATATCAACCAATACGGGGCCGGGGCGGCCTGAATTCGCTATCTCAAACGCTTCAGCCATGACTCGCGGCAGCTCTTCCAGTGACTGAACCAGAAAGCTGTGCTTGGTGCAGGCCAGAGATAAGCCCAACACATCAACTTCCTGGAAAGCATCGGTACCGATAAACGGTGAGGCGACCTGGCCGGTGATGGCAACAACCGGCACCGAATCAAGCAACGCATCAGCAAGACCGGTTATCAGGTTGGTGGCACCTGGCCCTGAAGTCGCCATGCAAACCCCGGTTTTACCGGTTGCCCGGGCGAAACCGATCGCCGCCATGGCTGCGCCTTGCTCGTGGCGACACAGTAGGTGTTCCACGCCGCCGTCATACAACGCATCGTAAATCGGCATAATTGCGCCACCCGGATAGCCGAATACGGTCTCGACTCCCTGCGCTCGCAACGCATGTACCACCCACTGAGCCCCATTCATAGTTACATCCCCGCCGCTAATCGCGAGAAACAGAATTTTATGCTACTCATCATACTCTGCTCCGCTTTGCTGATTCTTAGTCATAAAAAAACCCCCGGACCTTTCGGTGCGGGGGTCTTAGTTCGTTAAGGCTTGATTCTTAAGCCTTTCCTCGTCCAAGTGCAGCCCCGCACGGTGGAATAATAATCACCACCACGCTAATCACGACCAGGCTAATCACTCGTAGAAGGGCTGTCATTTTCTGTACTTTCTGGCTTCTTGTTCGAAGGAATACCTAAAGAGTTACCACAGACATGAAGACAAACACAAGATTTTTTTATGACCCACTTCATGACCATGCTAACGATTTCGATAAAAATGATTGTTTTTTATAAGAAATAACCGAGATGAAAACTTTTCACCCATCCATGCCTTCACACATCTTCAATAAAGTTTCGATCTGGCTTCTAACTTTCGGCAATTAGCTGCAAAAATCACAATATTTCATGGAAAAGGATCGCAACGTGCGCAATGAGCGCATTGTTGAAGAAGGGCAATGCGGGATACTGCCGGTGAAAGGAGACACTATGGCATTGTCGATTGTATACACGCGTGCAGCGTTAGGGGTGCATGCTCCGCTTATCACCGTAGAAGTGCATATCAGTAACGGGCTGCCCGGTTTAACGATGGTCGGGCTGCCGGAAACCACAGTGAAAGAGGCCAGGGATCGGGTCAGAAGTGCAATCATCAACAGCGGCTATGAATTCCCGGCAAAGAAAATCACCATCAACCTGGCCCCTGCAGACTTGCCAAAAGAGGGTGGGCGATATGATTTGCCTATCGCTATCGCGCTTCTGGCGGCCTCTGAGCAGCTTCAAACCAATAAGCTGGGTCAATATGAACTAATCGGCGAACTGGCGCTTACAGGTGCCTTACGTGGGGTAACAGGCGCTATTTCCGGAGCCATGGAGTCGCATAAGGCTGGCCGACAGATTGTGCTGGCCGCGGAGAATTCCGCTGAGGTCGGGCTGATTGGCGGAACAGACTGTTTTATTGCCAACCATCTTCAGGAGGTTTGTGCTTTTCTTGAGGGGCGGTTTGAATTAGAGCATCCACAGGCAGAACCTGAGACAGAAGAATTTCAGGACGCAGACATCAGCGACGTGCTGGGGCAGCAACAAGGAAAGAGAGCGCTAGAGATAACCGCAGCGGGCGGACACAATCTGCTGCTTATCGGCCCGCCTGGGACAGGAAAAACCATGCTGGCCAGCCGTTTACCCGGCATATTACCGTCCCTGAGCACGCAGGAGGCCCTGGAGAGTGCGGCAATCTTCAGCCTGGTCAATGCAACCCATATGCAAAAACAGTGGCGTAAGCGGCCATTCCGCTCGCCTCATCACAGCGCATCACTGACGGCAATGGTTGGCGGAGGTTCAATTCCTGCCCCCGGGGAAATATCTTTAGCGCACAACGGCATTCTGTTCCTTGATGAACTGCCTGAATTTGAGCGCCGTGTGCTGGACGCACTGCGTGAACCGATCGAATCAGGGCAAATTCACATCTCACGAACGCGAGCCAAAATTACCTATCCCGCCCGCTTTCAACTGATAGCGGCAATGAATCCTAGTCCCACCGGGCACTATCAGGGCAATCATAATCGCAGTTCACCTGATCAGGTTTTGCGCTATCTGGGAAGGCTTTCTGGTCCTTTTCTCGATCGCTTCGATTTGTCTCTTGAAATCCCACTGCCGCCTCCAGGGTTACTGACTCAACCGCCAGAATCAGGCGAAAGCAGTCAACTTATCAAACAACGTGTCGTTGCGGCTCAACACAGGCAGCTCATGCGACAAGGTAAACTCAACGCACTGCTGGAAAGTAACGAAATCAGGCTCAGGTGTGCACTACAGGACGAGGATGCCAGTTGGCTAGAGCAGGCTTTAACTAAAATGGGGCTTTCTATCCGTGCCTGGCAACGGCTGATTAAGGTGTCACGCACCATCGCTGATCTTGCGGAAAGTGAGCACATCAAAAGAGAACATCTTCAGGAAGCGCTTGGCTATCGCGCTATCGAGAGGCTGCTTATTCATTTACAGAAAATGATGGCGTAAAAAAAGGGGCTTTCGCCCCTTTCTCATCAATCATCGCTTTCAGTGTAGTCTTCTGCACCTTCAGCCTGCGGTTTCCCGCCCGACAGCGTATGAAAACGCTTCGGACGCTTGATGCGTGCCATGTACTTAATCCACACACGCTCAATTTCTGTTACTGGCTCACGTTCACCGCGGCATACCGCCACAAACTGTTTTTCGTCTTCGGTTGCAGGCTCACGTTTACCCAGATCCAGCTCATTAAACGCATAACCGTGACGTTCCAGCAGTTGGGCTTCTTTAATGGTGAAATCACCATGACGAGAGAATCCACGCGGATAATTTTTATTGTCGAAAAAACGATTAGTCGTCGTAAAGCTTTCCGCCATCCTACACGCTCCTGATTCTTTGGCTGAGCTATTTATGGCGCGGAGTATTAGTTACGCTTGACAGAGCGTCAAACAAAACATTTAAATCAACACGACAAATAATTTTGTGGAGAAGGTTGTGGATACGGAATTGCTAAAAACTTTCCTCGAAGTGAGCCGTACTCGTCACTTCGGCCGCGCAGCAGAGGCTTTGTACCTGACGCAGTCGGCTGTCAGCTTTCGTATTCGTCAGCTTGAGAACCAACTTGGCGTAAATTTATTCACCCGCCATCGTAATAACATCCGACTTACGCCGGCAGGTGAAAAACTTCTTCCTTACGCCGAAACACTGATGAACACCTGGCAAACGGCCCGTAAGGAAGTGGCTAGCACATCACGGCATAATGAGTTTTCTATTGGTGCCAGTGCGTCGCTGTGGGAATGCATGCTGAATAGCTGGCTGGGGCGACTTTACCCTTTGCACGGCACACTTCAGTTTGAGGCCAGGATCGCGCAGCGGCAGTCGTTAGTAAAACAACTTCACGAGCGCCAGCTGGATCTTCTGATCACCACTGAAGCGCCCAAAATGGATGAATTCAGCAGTCAGCTATTGGGGCATTTTACGCTCGCCCTTTACTGTGCCGCCCCCTCACAAACGAAAGCAGACCTGAACTATCTTCGCCTGGAATGGGGTCCTGATTTTCAACAACATGAGACAGGGTTGATTGCTTCAGACGATATCCCTGTGCTCACAACCAGCTCGGCTGAACTGGCTCGCCAACAGCTCAAACCTTTAGAGGGATGTACCTGGTTGCCCATGAACTGGGCAAAAGAGAAAGGTGGCCTTCATACCGTGTCTGACAGCGCCACACTTTCCCGGCCGCTGTATGCAATCTGGCTGCAAAACAGTGATAAGCAAGTTCAGACCCGCGAGATCCTGAAAACAACGGTGTTGGAATAACCTGAGGCGGCACATTCTGGCAGGAATTGCCTGCCAGTTTGGTAAACGACAGACGAAAAAAAATCCTTTGCCGAAGCAAAGGATTCTTAATATGGCAGGGGCGGAGAGACTCGAACTCGCGACACCCGGTTTTGGAGACCGGTGCTCTACCAACTGAGCTACGCCCCTAAATCACGCTTACGATTAAGCCCGCAACAAAGCAGGCTTAACGTTTAAATAAGTGGCGGAACGGACGGGACTCGAACCCGCGACCCCCTGCGTGACAGGCAGGTATTCTAACCGACTGAACTACCGCTCCACCGAATTTCTT
>NZ_JBJDNI010000048.1:0-14177 GCF_044900545.1 Scandinavium sp. NPDC088450
AACAAATCAAAAGGGGTTTTTAGAACCGACTCAAAGCTGAAAGCTTTACTGAACCCCCAGCCTAGCTGGGGGTTTTCTGTGCACAATAAAAAAGCCCGCTATTTAGCGGGCTTAGGGCAGAAAACTAGAGGCAAAAATTACAGAACGTCAACCGCGTTCAGTTCTTTGAATGCCTGCTCCAGACGCGTGATCATGGAGGACTGAGCTGCGCGCAGCCATACGCGTGGATCGTAGTATTTCTTGTTCGGCTGGTCTTCGCCTTTCGGGTTGCCCAGCTGGCCCTGCAGGTAAGCTTCGTTGGTTTTGTAGTATTGCAGGATACCGTCCCAGGTTGCCCATTGGGTGTCGGTATCGATGTTCATTTTCACTACACCGTAGCTTACGGAGTCTTTGATTTCCTGAGCAGAAGAACCGGAACCGCCGTGGAAGACGAAGTTCAGGCTGTTGTGCGGCAGGTTGTGTTTCTTGGACACGAATTCCTGAGAATCACGCAGGATAGTCGGGGTCAGAACCACGTTACCTGGCTTGTAAACACCGTGTACGTTACCGAAAGAAGCCGCGATGGTGAAACGTGGGCTGATAGCGTTCAGTTTTGTGTAAGCGTAGTCAACGTCTTCTGGCTGAGTGTACAGGGCAGAAGCGTCCATGTGGCTGTTGTCCACACCGTCTTCTTCACCACCGGTGCAACCCAGTTCGATTTCCAGCGTCATGCCCATTTTAGCCATGCGAGCCAGGTATTTGGAGCAGATTTCGATGTTCTCTTCCAGAGACTCTTCAGACAGGTCAATCATGTGAGAAGAGAACAGTGGCTTGCCGGTAGCCGCGAAGTGTTTTTCACCCGCATCCAGCAGACCGTCGATCCACGGCAGCAGTTTCTTCGCGCAGTGGTCAGTGTGCAGGATAACCGGAACACCGTAATGCTCAGCCATCTGATGAACGTGGTGCGCACCAGAGATTGCGCCCAGGATTGCCGCGCCCTGAGGAACGTCGGTTTTCACGCCTTTACCGGCGATGAAAGCAGCACCACCGTTAGAGAACTGAACGATAACTGGCGCTTTAACTTTCGCAGCAGTTTCCAGAACCGCGTTGATGGAGTCAGTACCGACGCAGTTAACTGCTGGCAGAGCGAAGTTGTTTTCTTTAGCTACCTGGAAAACTTTCTGTACGTCGTCACCTGTGATGACGCCCGGTTTTACGAAATCAAAAATTTTAGACATGTTACGTAGTCCTGTATCTTCGGCCGAAAAAAAAGAGGTGCGAGCCTTAAGCACGCTGAAAATGGGGTTAGCCTTCGCTAACCCTAAATTGCCTTACTTCTTCGCGCGCTCTTCGAGCATCGCTACTGCCGGCAGGACTTTACCTTCCACGAATTCGAGGAATGCGCCACCGCCAGTGGAGATGTAGGAAATTTTGTCTGCGATACCGAACAGGTCGATAGCAGCCAGAGTGTCACCGCCGCCTGCGATAGAGAACGCTTCGCTGTCTGCGATAGCATTCGCTACGATTTCAGTGCCTTTGCGGAAGTTAGGGAACTCGAATACGCCAACCGGACCATTCCACAGAATAGTTTTAGCGTTTTTCAGGATTTCAGCCAGTTTCTGTGCAGACACGTCGCCGAGGTCCAGAATCTGCTCTTCATCTTTGATGTCGTTAACAGATTTCAGGGTTGCCGCTGCAGTTTCAGAGAACTCAGTCGCAACGCGGACGTCTGTTGGAACCGGGATATCGCAAGTGGTCAGCAGACGTTTTGCTTCGTCAACCAGGTCCGCTTCGTACAGGGATTTACCGACGTTGTGGCCTTGAGCAGCAACGAAGGTGTTGGCGATACCACCGCCAACGATCAGCTGGTCAGCGATTTTTGACAGGGAATCCAGAACGGTCAGTTTGGTAGAAACTTTAGAACCGCCCACGATAGCTACCATCGGACGAGCTGGGTTACCTAGCGCTTTGCCCAGGGCATCCAGCTCAGCAGCCAGCAGCGGGCCTGCACAAGCAACATCAGCGAATTTGCCGATACCGTGGGTAGAAGCCTGCGCGCGGTGCGCAGTACCGAATGCATCCATCACGAACACGTCGCACAGTGCGGCGTATTTTTTGGACAGCGCTTCGTCGTCTTTTTTCTCGCCTTTGTTGAAGCGAACGTTTTCCAGAACCACCAGTTCACCGGCAGCCACTTCAACGCCATCCAGGTAATCTTTTACCAGACGAACTGGGTTAGACAGTTTGTCTTTCAGATAGTTAACAACAGGCAGCAGAGAGAATTCTTCGTTGTACTCACCTTCGGTCGGACGACCCAGGTGGGAAGTTACCATCACTTTCGCGCCCTGTTTCAGCGCCAGTTCGATGGTTGGCAGAGAAGCACGAATACGCGCATCGCTGGTGACTTTACCGTCTTTTACTGGCACGTTCAGATCGGCACGGATGAAAACGCGTTTACCAGCCAGATCCAGATCGGTCATCTTAATTACAGACATGGTGAATCCTCTCGTTGATTCTAAAGTTTTGCAGACGCACACGCGCCTTACCTGAAACCTGTAGCGGCCATCGCTAACGTTGTGTCGAGCATTCTGTTAGCGAAACCCCATTCATTATCACACCAGACCAGCGTTTTGATCAGATGCGCGCCACTGACCCGCGTCTGCGTGCCGTCAACAATGGCACTGTGCGGATCGTGGTTAAAATCGATTGAGACCAACGGTAATTCCGTATAGTCAACTATACCATGAAATGCCCCCTGTGCCGCTTTTTGCAGCAACAGGTTGACTTCACAGGCTTTTACCGGATGCTTCACGGTAACGCTCAGATCGATGGCGGTGACGTTAATCGTCGGGACTCGCACCGCAATCGCTTCAAAACGGTCATTAAACTGGGGGAAAATTCGGGTGATACCTGCCGCCAGTTTGGTGTCGACCGGAATGATCGACTGGCTGGCCGCACGGGTACGACGTAAGTCCGGATGATACGCGTCGATCACCTGCTGATCGTGCATCGCCGAGTGGATGGTCGTGACCGTACCGGATTCGATGCCCCAGGCATCATCAAGCAGTTTAATGACAGGAATAATGCAGTTCGTCGTGCAGGAGGCGTTGGAGACAATGCGGTGGTCAGACATCAATTCGTGGTGATTGACGCCGTAAACCACCGTGGCGTCGAGGTCATTGCTGCCAGGATGTGAAAAGAGCACTTTCTTAGCACCTGCGGCAAGATGGGCTTCCCCGTCGGCTCGCGTGCCATAGACGCCTGTGCAGTCCAGCACTACGTCAACACCCAGTTCACGCCACGGCAATTGCTCAACGGCAGGCTCATGCAGTAAACGGATGGCATCTTCGCCGACAAATAACTGTTCCCGCTCCTGGCGTACATCCCAGGCAAAGCGTCCATGGCTGGTGTCATATTTCAACAAGTGCGCGATGCCCGCAGCATCCGCCAGTTCGTTGATTGCCACCACGGTGATTTCCGCACGACGCCCGGATTCATATAAAGCACGAACCACGTTACGTCCAATGCGACCGAAGCCATTAATCGCTACGCGTACGGTCATAAGTCTCCTGCAAGGCTTTCCCTGATATTGAGTGGCTGAAAGCGTAGTCCAGCCTCACCCGGAAAGGAATCCCTGCTGCCACAAACTGCGACTGATTGATTATTTGTCGAACATTTAATCTACTGAAACGCTTCAGCTAGAATAAGCGAAACGCGGAATAAAAGGAACTTTTGTCCAAGGAGAGAAGCTTTCTATATGACCTGCGTCACACTTTTGATGGAATAATTTACAGCGGTTTTACATCATCATGGAATAGCAAAGACGAAAAAGCCGGGTGGCGCTTACGCTTACCCGGCCTACGAATGCATCGATTTTGTAGGCCCGGCAAGCTATGCGCCGGGCACGATCTCGATTACAGCAGTTCTTTCGCCTTCGCGACTACGTTCGCAACGGTGAAGCCGAACTCTTCGAACAGCAGTTCTGCTGGCGCTGACTCACCGAAGGAAGTCATGCCAACGATCGCGCCGTTCAGGCCGACGTATTTGAACCAGTAGTCTGCAATACCGGCTTCTACCGCAACGCGAGCAGAAACCGCTTTCGGCAGTACGGATTCACGGTAAGCGGCATCCTGCTTGTCGAATGCGTCGGTAGACGGCATGGACACCACGCGCGCTTTAACGCCTTCTGCAGAGAGCTGATCCCACGCCGCCACGGCCAGTTCAACTTCAGAACCAGTCGCGATGAAGATAACCTGCGGCTGACCGTCACAATCTTTCAGCACGTAGCCACCACGAGCGATGTCTGCCAGCTGCTTCTCGGTACGATCCTGCTGGGCCAGGTTCTGACGGGAGAGGATAAGCGCGGTTGGACCGTCTTTACGCTCTACACCGTATTTCCACGCTACCGCGGATTCGACCTGGTCACATGGACGCCATGTGCTCATGTTCGGAGTCACACGCAGAGAGGCAACCTGCTCAACTGGCTGGTGAGTTGGGCCATCTTCGCCCAGACCGATAGAGTCGTGGGTATAAACCAGAACCTGACGCTGCTTCATCAGCGCAGCCATACGCACGGCGTTACGTGCATATTCAACGAACATCAGGAAGGTTGAGGTGTACGGCAGGAAACCACCGTGCAGAGAGATACCGTTCGCGATGGCCGTCATACCGAATTCACGTACACCGTAATGGATGTAGTTACCGGCAGTGTCTTCGTTGATCGCTTTAGAACCAGACCACAGGGTCAGGTTCGATGGCGCCAGGTCAGCGGAACCGCCGAGGAATTCTGGCAGCAGCGGACCGAACGCTTCGATAGCATTCTGAGAAGCTTTACGGCTGGCGATTTTCGCCGGGTTAGCCTGCAGCTTAGCGATGAAGTCGTTCGCCTTCGCGTCGAAATCAGAAGGCATATCCCCGTTCATACGACGGGTGAATTCTGCCGCTTCCTGTGGGAAGGCTTTCGCGTAAGCAGCGAATTTCTCGTTCCATGCGGATTCTTTCGCCTGGCCTGCTTCTTTCGCGTCCCACTGAGCATAAATTTCAGATGGGATTTCGAATGGCGCGTATTTCCAGCCCAGCTGCTCGCGGGTCAGTGCGATTTCAGCGTCGCCCAGCGGTGCACCGTGAGAGTCGTGAGTACCGGCTTTGTTCGGGGAACCGAAACCGATGATGGTTTTGCACATCAGCAGAGAAGGTTTGTCGGTAACTTTACGCGCTTCTTCTACTGCACGTTTGATAGCGTCCGCATCGTGACCGTCAACGCCACGAACGACGTGCCAGCCGTAAGCTTCGAAACGCTTGGCAGTGTCATCGGTGAACCAACCTTCAACGTGACCGTCGATGGAGATGCCGTTGTCGTCATAGAACGCCACCAGTTTGCCCAGCTTCAGGGTACCCGCCAGGGAGCACACTTCGTGGGAGATACCTTCCATCATGCAGCCGTCGCCCATAAAGGCGTAGGTGAAGTGGTCTACGATGTCGTGGCCCGGACGGTTGAACTGCGCCGCCAGGGTTTTTTCAGCGATAGCCATGCCCACTGCGTTTGCAATGCCCTGACCCAGCGGACCGGTGGTGGTTTCAACACCTGCGGTGTAACCCACTTCCGGGTGGCCTGGGGTTTTGGAATGCAGCTGGCGGAAGTTTTTCAGCTCTTCCATCGGCAGATCGTAGCCAGTGAGGTGCAGCAGGCTATAAATCAGCATAGAGCCGTGACCGTTGGACAGCACGAAGCGGTCACGATCTGCCCAGGAAGGGTTCTGCGGGTTGTGGTTCAGGAAATCACGCCACAGGACTTCGGCAATGTCAGCCATACCCATCGGGGCACCCGGGTGACCGGATTTGGCTTTCTGTACTGCGTCCATGCTCAGCGCACGAATAGCATTAGCAAGCTCTTTACGTGAGGACATTTTGACTCCAGATCGGACTGTTGAAGGCCATGCCAGACGCTTGACTACAGCGCGTTTTAGGCTACGCCGGAAAAAAGTGTGAACAATGTAACCCAAGCGGCAAGCCATGTACATGGAGCATCCGCGCGGTGCCTGGGAAATCTCTGGAATGTGTTCAACGGTTGCGCAATCTTCTCGCGCCGTTATCTTTATTTTCTTTATACTTCGTCTGAGATCTGCCGTTCAGGCGGGTAAAAAAATTTCAGACAATGACGACGCACCTATTACGGAAAATTGATGATGAAACTGCACACTGTGGTGTTGGCCTTTGGGATGGCAAGCGCTCTGACTGGCTGTCAGAATATGGATTCAAACGGGCTGATGAGCTCCGGGGCTGAAGTTTTTCAGGCCTATACCATCAGCGACGCTCAGGTCGTCGCCCTCAGCGATAAAGCCTGTCAGGACATGGATAGCAAAGCCACTATCGCCCCTTCCAGCAGCGATTACGCCAAACGCCTGACGAAAATTGCTTCCGCCCTCGGCGATAACATTAACGGCCAGGCCGTGAACTATAAGGTGTACGTCACCAAAGACATCAACGCCTTTGCGATGGCCAATGGCTGTATTCGTGTTTATAGCGGCCTGATGGACATCATGACCGACAACGAAGTCGAAGCGGTGATCGGCCACGAAATGGGCCACGTTGCGCTGGGTCATGTGAAGAAAGGCATGCAGGTTCAGCTTGGCGCTAACGCCGTGCGCGTCGCTGCGGCCTCTGCAGGCGGCATTGTCGGCAGCCTGTCACAATCTCAGCTTGGCGATTTAGGCGAAAAACTGGTGAACGCGCAGTTCTCGCAGCGTCAGGAATCCGAAGCGGACGATTACTCTTACGATCTGCTGCGTAAACGCGGGATCAACCCGTCAGGGCTGGTGACCAGTTTTGAGAAGCTAGCGAAGCTGGAAGCGGGCCGTCAAAGCTCGATGTTTGACGATCACCCGGCTTCAGAGGAACGTGCTCAGCACATTCGCGATCGTATGAAGGCGGACGGGATCAAATAAAAGAGGCCGGGTGGCGGCTATCGCCTGACCCGGCCTACAAGAGCGAGCAGAAACTGTAGGCCGGGCAAACAACGTACCGCCCGGCATTTATTCTCTTACTCGCCCTTCTTCGCCGCCTGGATATACAGCATTTCCAGAGCCAGCGTTGCCGCTGCCAGAGCAGTGATTTCAGACTGATCGTAAGCTGGCGCAACTTCCACGACGTCCATCCCCACGATGTTCAGGTCTTTCAGACCACGCACCAGTTTAATTGCACGATCGGAGGTCAGGCCGCCGATAACCGGCGTACCGGTACCCGGTGCAAACGCAGGGTCCAGACAGTCGATATCGAAGGTCAGATACACCGGCATATCGCCAACAATCTTCTTCACTTGCGCCAGAATATCGTCCACGCCACGATCGTTTACTTGTGCAGCATCCAGCACGGTAAAGCCGTTGTCTTTGTCGAACTCGGTACGGATACCAATCTGTACAGAATGGTTCGGGTCGATCAGGCCTTCTTTCGGTGCGGTGAAGAACATGGTGCCGTGGTCAAATTCGCAGCCGTTTGCATAGGTGTCGGTGTGCGCATCGAAATGCACCAGCGCCATTTTGCCAAAGTGTTTTGCGTGCGCGCGCAGCAGGGGCAGCGTGACGAAGTGGTCACCGCCGAAAGAGAGCATGCGCTTACCGGCAGCCAGCAGTTTTTCTGCGTGAGCTTGCAGCTTTTCGCTCATTTCACGCGCATCACCAAAGGCATACACCAGGTCACCACAATCGACCACGTTCAGACGCTCACGCATGTCGAAATCCCACGGGAAGCGGTTGTGCTCCCACGCCAGGTTGGTCGACACCTGACGGATAGCCGCAGGACCATGACGACCGCCCGCACGACCAGAAGTAGCCGCATCAAACGGGACACCGGTAATAACCCAGTCAGCATCGCTGTCGTAAGGCTGGAAGTTCAGCGGCAGACGCAGGAAACCAAAGGCGTTCGATACCAGCGAGTTGTCGTACTGATGACCTAAAGTGCTCATAAAGATGACCTCTTATACCGTCGGTAATTTATGACAGATGAAAAAAAATCCCTTCCGCGTCGTTAGGCCCGACGAGGAAGGGATCGATTCGTGTGTACTGCTTGTTAGGGCGATTATCGCCAAAATTTTAATCGGGTCAAGCATCCAACGTTGGCTTTGACGGATGCCCTCTCCCACAAGGAGAGGGAGAAAATCAAATCGGCTCGGATCAGTCCCCTCTCCCTTTGGGAGAGGGTTAGGGAGAGGGGGAAAGATGGGCACCCACTTCCCCCAAACCGTTACTCGTCTTCCAGATATGTGTACCCGTACAAACCAGCCTCGAACTCTTCGAGGAACTGCTGTTGCAGCGCATCGTCGAGATCGGTTTGTTTGACCTGATCGCGGAACTGGGTCAGCAGTTTTTTCGGGTCAAGCTGAACGTACTCCAGCATATCCGCCACGGTGTCGCCTTCGTCGGAAAGTTCCACTTCCACGCTGCCGTCAGGGAAGACAAACACGTCAACCGCTTCGGTATCACCGAACAGGTTGTGCATGTTGCCCAAAATTTCCTGATACGCACCGACCATAAAGAAGCCCAGCATTGGCGGGTTCTCTGGATCGTACTCTGGCATTGGCATGGTGGTGGCGATACCGTCGCCGTCAACGTAATGGTCAATCGCACCGTCAGAGTCACAGGTGATATCCAGCAGCACCGCGCGACGTTCTGGCGCATGGTTCAGCCCTTCAAGCGGCAGTACCGGGAACAGCTGGTCGATACCCCACGCATCCGGCATTGACTGGAACAGGGAGAAGTTGACGTACATTTTGTCCGCCATACGCTCCTGCAATTCATCAATGATTGGGCGATGCGCACGGTTACTTGGGTCGAGCTGTTTCTGCACTTCATGGCACATGTTCAGATACAGCTGCTCGGCCCAGGCACGCTCTTGCAGGCTAAACGTGCCGGAGGAGTAACCCACATGAATATCATGCAGATCCATCTGGCTATCGTGCAGCCACTCACGCAGTGAACGACGTCCTCCAGGTTCGTGCATCTCCTGCCAGGTTTCCCACATGCTTTGCAGCGCACGCTGGGCATCTTCTGCAGGCGCGGTAGCTTCGGTGTATTCGTTGCGCTCGACACCGATGATGTTGGAAACCAGCACGGTATGGTGCGCAGTCACTGCACGCCCGGACTCGGTGATGACCGTTGGGTGCGGCAGGCCGTTCTCTTCACAGGCATCGCCAATCGCCCAGATGATGTTGTTGGCATACTCATTCAGGCCGTAGTTCACAGAGCAATCAGACTGCGAACGGGTGCCTTCATAATCCACGCCCAGGCCGCCGCCCACATCGAAGCACTGAATGTTCACACCCAGTTTATGCAACTCAACGTAGAAACGGGCCGACTCGCGCACGCCGGTGGCGATATCACGAATGTTGGCCATCTGCGAACCGAGATGGAAGTGCAGCAACTGGATGCTGTCCAGACGACCATGCTCACGCATGATTTCGACCAGCTGAAGCACCTGGCTCGCCGCCAGACCGAATTTAGATTTTTCGCCGCCGGAAGACTGCCATTTACCGGACCCCTGAGAAGCCAGACGCGCACGCACACCAAGGCGTGGCACCACATTCAGGCGCTCTGCTTCTTCCAGCACGATAGCGATTTCAGACATCTTTTCGATGACCAGATAGACCTTGTGGCCCATCTTCTCGCCAATCAGCGCCAGGCGAATATACTCGCGGTCTTTGTAGCCATTACAGACGATAACGCTGCGGGTCATGCCAGCATGCGCCAGCACCGCCATCAGCTCCGCTTTTGAGCCTGCTTCGAGGCCCAGCGGTTCGCCAGAATGGATAAGAGATTCAATGACTCGGCGATGCTGGTTCACCTTAATCGGGTACACCAGGAAATAGTCACCGTTGTAGCCGTAGGATTCACGCGCACGTTTAAAGGCGGCGTTAATCGAACGCAGGCGATGTTGCAGGATCTGCGGGAAGCAGAATAATGCAGGCAGTCGCTGTCCTTGCGCTTCACGAGCTTTGACCAGCTTGGCGAGATCCACGCGCGCATCAGGCACATCGGGATCCGGGCAAACGCTGATATGACCCAGCTCATTGACGTCGTAGTAGTTATTGCCCCACCAGGCAATGTTGTATGTACGCAGCATCTTGCTGGCTTCCTGAGAGCTCATTGCCACCTCCTGCATGGAACGTAGTACACCCTGTTCGCCGGCTGACGAAGGGGAGAATAAAGACATGTCGTCAGACATAGCGAACCTCAAATGTTGTCGAAAGTGTAAAACAGTTGACTACTATCGCAATGTTACTAAGCGATAACAACCCATAAACAGCCTTGTGCGCCAGCAGAGAATGCTGAGCGTTCGCCTGCGCGACCGGTTTCTTTTTCATATCAGTGTAAAACATAGACCCGAGGTGTGTAGCACCAGCGGAGAAACCACGAGAAAACCCCTAACTAAAGGAGCGCCCAAGTCCCAGTATCACAGCGCCTGACCGGCTCTGGAGTCCTGAGATGTGCCCGAATGGCAATAACTTCGGCAGGTAGATATCGAAGAAAGAGAATGTGATGGGGTTAAACGCACGCCAGAGTGGCATGACTGAGTCTGCAAAAAACGATGGTTCATTATGTCGTATCACCTCCACGCCAACCCACCTGAGCCAGCGACAAGCCTAAGCCAAACTATTCTGTGTAAAAAACACTGCTTAACCCGGCTGGAAGTGGCGACACGAAAGGAAAACCTCGTGCGCTTTTTTGAGTGAGCCGCGCGCGGCGTTTTATACCGAGAAGCAGGGCAAAAAGCAAAATAAAAATGCGCACTCTTCCACCACTGTCAGGAAAAATTGCCAGAGGAAAAGACCAGCGAATGAGACGTTCCTCAAAAAAAACTGGCATTCAGGCGAAACTCTGACCTAAAATAGCCATCCAGATGTTAATCCATCTATACTGATTAACACCCAGACTGTTTGTGTGTTTACCTGCAGCCTTTGGTCGAATCGTCTATCAGAGTCTTTATCTACAACAGTTTGAGCTAACCAAATTCTTTCCAGGTGAAATAAAACATGGCAAAACACCTCTTTACGTCCGAGTCCGTATCTGAAGGGCATCCTGACAAAATTGCTGACCAAATCTCCGATGCAGTGCTTGATGCGATCCTCGAACAGGATCCCAAGGCGCGTGTCGCGTGCGAAACTTACGTTAAGACCGGTATGGTTCTCGTTGGCGGTGAAATCACCACCAGCGCGTGGGTGGATATCGAAGAGATCACCCGTAAGACGGTCCGTGAAATTGGCTATGTGCATTCTGATATGGGCTTTGATGCCAACTCCTGTGCGGTGCTGAGTGCTATCGGCAAACAGTCTCCGGATATCAATCAGGGCGTTGACCGTGCTGATCCGCTGGAGCAGGGTGCGGGCGACCAGGGCCTGATGTTTGGCTATGCCACCAACGAAACTGACGTGCTGATGCCAGCGCCAATCACCTACGCTCACCGTCTGGTTCAGCGTCAGGCTGAAGTGCGTAAGAACGGCACGCTGCAATGGCTGCGTCCGGATGCAAAAAGCCAGGTTACTTTCCAGTATGACGACGGCAAAATTGTCGGCATCGATGCGGTAGTGCTGTCCACCCAGCATTCTGAAGACATCGATCAGAAATCCCTGCAAGAAGCAGTGATGGAAGAGATCATCAAGCCTGTGCTGCCAACCGAGTGGCTGAACAGCGCGACCAAATTCTTTATCAACCCAACGGGTCGTTTCGTTATCGGTGGCCCAATGGGCGACTGCGGTCTGACCGGCCGTAAAATCATCGTCGATACCTACGGCGGCATGGCGCGTCACGGTGGCGGTGCGTTCTCCGGTAAAGATCCGTCTAAAGTTGACCGTTCTGCAGCGTACGCGGCACGTTATGTGGCGAAAAACATCGTTGCTGCGGGCCTGGCTGACCGTTGTGAAATCCAGGTTTCCTACGCTATCGGCGTAGCAGAACCCACGTCTATCATGGTTGAAACCTTCGGTACCGAGAAAGTCTCTACCGAACAGCTGACCCTGCTGGTACGCGAGTTCTTCGACCTGCGTCCTTACGGTCTGATCCAGATGCTGGATCTGCTGCACCCAATCTACAAAGACACTGCGGCATACGGTCACTTTGGTCGTGAATCTTTCCCTTGGGAAAAAACCGACAAAGCCGCTCTGCTGCGCGAAGCTGCTGGCCTGTAATAAGCCGCTGCGTTTTGCCCTTCAAAGGCCAGCCTTGTGCTGGCCTTTTGCTTTTCTGCACGCCTCTTTTTTGCCGGGTGGCGCTACGCTTACCCGGCCTACACTCAATTTTGTAGGCCCGCGCAAGCGCCAGCGCCGCCGGGCACAGCAATGAAACCGCTTACACAGGTATTATCAGGCCTACTTTAGGATTTTTCGATTTGCATTAACTGCATTGTTCTGCTGTTACATCACATTTCAGGTAAGTCTCAAAAACCGTCATTTCCCCCTGCATCTCATCAAATCTATCTAATTGATTAATATCAAATTATCACAATTACATAACCTGACACTTGTGTAACCGATTACACCAATGTGATTTATCTCACATCTTTTTACGGTTGCCTAACCTACCCTTTACATTGATAAAACTGATAACCCAACTGGAGGGCATAATGCCTGACAATAAAAAACAGGGATATTCCAACAAAGCGATTACGTTTTTTGTCTGCTTCCTCGCAGCCCTGGCGGGATTACTTTTTGGCCTGGATATTGGCGTGATTGCCGGCGCATTGCCGTTCATCGCCCATGAATTCCAGATTGACTCTCACACCCAGGAATGGGTCGTCAGCTCGATGATGTTCGGTGCCGCCGTCGGTGCTGTCGGCAGTGGCTGGCTCTCCTATCGCCTTGGCCGTAAAAAAAGCCTGATGATCGGCGCGATCCTGTTCGTTGCCGGTTCGCTGTGTTCTGCTGCCGCACCTAACGTAGAAGTGCTGCTGGTCTCCCGCGTGCTGTTGGGTCTCGCTGTCGGCGTTGCTTCTTACACGGCTCCGCTTTATCTGTCTGAGATTGCCCCGGAGAAAATCCGTGGCAGCATGATTTCGATGTATCAGTTGATGATAACCATCGGGATCCTCGCGGCTTACCTGTCAGATACCGCCTTCAGCTACAGTGGCGCATGGCGCTGGATGCTGGGTGTCATCATCATTCCAGCCGTTCTGTTGCTGATTGGCGTGTTCTTCCTGCCAGACAGCCCGCGCTGGTATGCCGCTAAACGTCGTTTCAATGATGCCGAGCGCGTCCTTCAGCGCCTGCGTGATACCAGTGCAGAAGCGAAGAACGAGCTGGAAGAAATTCGCGAAAGCCTGAAGGTGAAACAGTCTGGCTGGGCGCTGTTTAAAGAGAACAGCAACTTCCGCCGCGCGGTGTTCCTGGGCGTGCTGTTGCAGGTCATGCAACAGTTCACCGGGATGAACGTCATCATGTACTACGCGCCGAAAATCTTCGAGCTGGCCGGATATGCCAACACCACCGAGCAAATGTGGGGCACCGTGATTGTCGGCCTCACTAATGTGCTGGCGACCTTTATCGCCATCGGTCTGGTGGACCGCTGGGGCCGTAAGCCAACGCTGGTGCTGGGCTTCCTGGTCATGGCCGTCGGCATGGGCGTGCTGGGCACCATGATGCACAACGGCATCCACTCGCCTTCTGCTCAGTACTTCGCTGTCGCGATGCTGCTGATGTTCATTGTCGGCTTTGCGATGAGTGCTGGTCCGCTTATTTGGGTACTGTGCTCTGAAATTCAGCCGCTTAAAGGCCGCGATTTTGGTATCACCTGCTCCACTGCCACTAACTGGATTGCCAACATGATTGTCGGGGCGACCTTCCTGACCATGCTGAACTCGCTCGGCAACGCCAATACCTTCTGGGTGTACGGCGCGCTGAACCTGTTCTTCATCGTCCTGACCCTGTGGCTGGTGCCGGAAACCAAACACGTGTCGCTGGAGCATATCGAACGCAACCTGATGAAAGGCCGTCCTTTGCGTGAGATTGGGGCGCACAACTAAGAACAGTGCGGGCTGATCCCCTCTCCCCAACCCTCTCCCAAAGGAGAGGGAGCACACACTAAAACCCTTCTCGTAAGAGAAGGGTTTGCAATTTACCTCGTGCGGGCTGATCCCCTCTCCCCAACCCTCTCCCAAAGGAGAGGGAGCACACACTAAAACCCTTCTCGTAAGAGAAGGGTTTGCAATTTACCTCG
>NZ_JBJDNI010000048.1:14277-14406 GCF_044900545.1 Scandinavium sp. NPDC088450
TGCAGTCTGATGCCCTCTCCCCGCCCCTCTCCCAAGGGGCTGAGGTATCCCCACAAAAGTGAAAAGCACGATGAAGTGTGATCTACTGGTTGCGCTAACAAAACAGAAGAGACCTCATCGTGCCTTTAC
>NZ_JBJDNI010000049.1:0-9229 GCF_044900545.1 Scandinavium sp. NPDC088450
CCGAATATGGCGTTAAATGGCTACACGCCGATGCAGCATATTCAACGCATGACCTGATTCTACTTATTGCCTCCGTTAAAAATGGGGGGATTACCCTAACAGTTGTCGACCTGTATACTCGCGAATGCCTGGGTATTTGCGTGGGCCAGTACCTGCGTTCAACAGAAGTGGCAGAAATGCTGGACAGCATCGCGCTCACGCGCCCCTTACTGCTGTTACTAAAAACTTATAAGGCAATGAATTTGCAGGAATATTTCTGGACGATGGGTATATGAGCGAGGGATTCGCATAGACTTCTCACGACCGGGAACACCCACAGATCATGCCACAGTGGAGTCTTTAAACGGCAGGTTGCGGCAGGAGTGCCTGATCGAAAACTGGTTTATTTCTCTGGAGGATGCACGGTGCAAAATCGAAGCCAGGCGCATACACTATAACCAGAGACGCCCTCATTCTGCGCTGGGCTGGATGACCCCGTCAGAATTTGCTGAAAAGTCTGCCGGTTGCCAGAATATGCAATCAACATGAAGCCCGTTATTCCTGATTATGACTGGAGCATATTCGGGGTCAGGGTCAATCAACCGACATTACTAACTTAAAGTTGTATCAAATACTGGGGGCAGATCACATCGCTTGGCTATTTCTCAAAACAACGAGAATACGGCACCAAACAATATAGCCAAAGGTGTTACAAAGGGCGCTGGTCGTCAATATAGTTGAAAACGATATGGGTAGTTTGCCGACCTTTCTTCTTCTCTGTGTAAGATACCTGCATGGGCGTGCGACTGTTAATCTCATCAACTACAGGCTGGAGAAAGCGTCTTCTAAAGTCAGGCATACGGCTGTAGCTCTGAGGAAGTTGATAACGATCCATTATCCACTCAACAGTCAGTGACAAAACCCCCGACCCATCAGGTTTGCGATACTGACAAAGAGACTCATACAGACGCATGGCATAGGGACTAGTTATTTCTTTAGTTTCGCCCAACCGGAACTGAGTGAAGCGATTCTGTAAACCAACGAAAAATGGTATTATATACGGATTTATATGAACGCTATAAGTACCGCGGGATGGGCTATAAGCACGTTTAATGAACCATGGGAAAGATTCATATCCCTGCTCGCCGTTGGCATCTTCATCAGGTTTGAAGAAAACAACTTCTTTACCTGCAAAATTCTTCAACGCAGTGCGGATGTCTTTGCTAGCCTCAGCAGAAGTAAGGCCAAATGTTTTTGCGTAGTGTGCTACTTGTATATCACAGATGCCATCATGCTCATTCAATACTCCGTCTTGTCCACGGATTTGTTCCACAAATAAGTACAACATTCGCTTTTGGTCACGGGTAAGGCTGTAGGCAGCCTCAGTAAGTTCATTAGATTGAACTATTCGCGGGCTAGCTTTACGTTTTGTCGTATTTATAAGTGGAATATCAGACATACCATCCCTTTGCCTAAGTGTGACACATACAAAGATTGTCACTGTTATCTCTGACTGTCAACATCTCAGTGGATATCATTCTGTAATGAGGGTGATTTGTCACAGGGTTAAGGGCAAAATGTCACAGCTTAAATGCCTTTTTGAGGGCAATTAGTCACATTATCAGGGCGAATTGTCACATTTATGTGCCTCCAGGGCTTGCAGCACAAGGCCTAGAGAGATCCCTAAAAACAAATAAAAATGATCTATAAAAAAGATCTTTAATAATACCGCTGTATATGTGGATAAGTTTATTCAAATACTCTTAGATTGGCGCGTACGTGGATTCATTTTTGTTCAGTGGAAATTGCGCTTCCTCGCCGCTTACTCGCTTTGCTCGTTCGCTTACTGCGGCGAGCACTGCATAAATTTCAAACAGGAACATTAGTATCTGAAGTTAATCACACATTATGCGATTCTACTTGCATTATGATGTTTTTCAGACAAAATGATGAAAAACATCATGAGGTGATTAATGGAAAACATAGAACAGTTGCGAAAAGTTGCCGCCAGAGCAAGCAGACTTCTCACTTCTCTAAGCGATAGCATTAGTCAGCAAAAGAAAGAGTTACAGCTTAATGAGTTCTATCATGAGTACAGTAAAGCATCCTTGTATAAACTTCCAAAACTCAGCAAAGGAAGCGTTGAGTATGCAGTTGCTGAGATGGAATCAACCGGATATGTCTTCAAAAAGAAGCCTTCCGGCAATACGATGAAGTACGCGATGACAATACAAAACGTCATCGATCTCTACTTTCATAGAGCCGTTCCTAAATATCGCGATCGTTTCAGAGAAGCGTTTGTAATATTTGTTTCTAACCTAAAAGGCGGTGGTTCAAAGACTGTATCAACAGCTTCACTTGCTCATGCATTACGCGCACATCCACATTTGCTGTACGAAGATTTACGCATCTTGGCAATAGACTTTGATCCTCAGGCCTCTCTCACTATGTTCTTAAGCCATGAAAACTCGGTAGGCCTGGTTGAAACAACAGCAGCACAAGCAATGCTCCAGAATGTTTCACGGGAAGTTCTGAGATCTGATTTCATCACTCCTTCAATTGTACCTGGCGTAGATGTCATCCCCGCTTCTATAGATGATGCTTTCTTGGCTGAAGGGTGGAAAGGATTATGTGAAGAGCATTTACCTGGGCAAAATATTCATGCTGTTCTGAAAGAAAACATCATAGACAAGCTCAAGAAAGATTACGATTTCATCTTTATCGATTGTGGTCCTCATCTTGACGCATTTTTGAAGAATTGTATTGGGGCTGCTGATCTAATGTTAACCCCTCTTCCCCCTGCAACTGTAGACTTTCATTCATCCTTAAAATTTGTTTCGAGCTTACCTGCATTAATCGACGCTATTGAGTCTGATGGTCACCAATGTAGCCTGATAGGTAATATTGGATTCATGTCAAAAATTCTGAATAAATCAGATCATAAAATTTGTCATAGTCAGGCAAAAGAGGTTTTCGGTGCTGATATGCTTGATATAGTACTGCCAAGGCTTGATGGTTTTGAACGATGTGGTGAAACGTTTGATACCGTAATATCTGCGAATCCAGCAACATACGACGGCAGCACCGAAGCGTTAAAAAGTGCAAAAGCAGCTGCTGAAGATTTTGCTAAAGCAGTGTTCGATCGCATTGAGTTTATTCGCACAAATGGAGTTGCCTGATGAGTAATCAAGTTAGAAAAACTATTGGTCGTCAGCTAAATTCTCAAATAGTTGAAGAAAACATTAAACAGAATGAACATAGCCAAATTTTTACATTAAAAACTGGGCGAAAGGTACGGTTCATCCACAAAACTATTTCTGCTGCGGAAGTACAGCATAGAACATTTGTAAATCAGGATATTAACGGTAGAGATCAGGCCGCTCTCACGAAAGAATCTTTGAAGGAAATCATCAACACCTTCCGAAACCAGCAATTCTTTCCCTGTATTGGTATTGAAGCTGAGGGTTCTATTGAGATTCTTGATGGTTCTCGCCGCAGAGCATCGGCACTGTTCGTTCATCGCCCGCTCGATGTTATGGTTACAAATGATCAGTTAACTGCGGAAGAGGCCAGACAGCTCGCAAAAGATATTCAAACAGCAAAGGAGCATAATCTCCGAGAAATCGGATTACGGCTTTTAGCACTTAAAGATGCAGGTTTGAACCAAAAAGAGATCGCAGAGCGTGAAAACATTTCTCAAGCGAAAGTAACTCGAGCTATGCAAGCTGCTGCTGTCCCTCAAGAGTTGGTATCTTTATTTCCAGTACAATCTGAGCTGTCATTTTCTGACTATAAGTTATTGTTAGGTATCAGTGAATCTCTTTCAGCAAAAGGGTTCAAAGTCGAACAGTTGATTGATCATGTTTCGGCAAGTTTAGACGCCTCCAGTGCTGATTCAAATCTGCCAGTTGACCTACAAAAGGCAAATTATTTGAAGGTGGTAGCTAAAGCATCCTTGGCTTTAATCTCTGCTCCAGCAAAGGATAAAGCGGTTGTATCACCGCTTTGGATTTTTGGTGATAAGGACAAATTTGCTAGGAAGAAGATTAAAGGCCGTACACTAAGTTATGAATTCAACAGGCTTCCAAGTAAGCTTTTAGAAGACATTGATGAAGCAATCAACCAGGTTCTGAAACGTCATCTTGGTTAATTTTTTTCGCCATAGCGATTTCGCCTGTAATCTACTGTTATACATTGATTTTTTATGAAGATTTCATGGTGAAATCGCCTAATGTTGCACACATAGCCAATTCTATAAAACAGCTGCTTTTATGTTGTTTCATCAGTTGGGTTACCAGCTTTTGACTAAATCCATAATGAGGTAAGAGTGATGTTGAGCATAAGGCTTGCTGCGGAAAACATCATTATCCACGTTCTTAAGAAGAAAAATGTACCTGAGCAGGAATGGCCCGTTTGGGTCAAAAAAACAGGAAGAGGAATGCTGCTGGCCAGCATTCCGATGATTGTTCCCCTGCTGGTCTTTGACCATGTTCCACTGGCACTGACCATTGTTCTCCAACTGGCCTATGCGGCACTGATGTGTCTGGGGTTGATGCTGGCAACCGATGATAAAAAAACAGATAAATGAAATACGGCGCCTTGCGCTGTATTACTGAACCCGGACGCCGGACCAGACAGGTCCGGCTTTTTTTCGCCCTGCCCTCAGCCAGTCTGCCTGCGTTAATGCCTTTTACACGCCTCAGTTTTCCTGGTGCCGTGCCATCACTGTAGCCCGGCCGTTCCGTCTGCAAGTGTCCACTCCGTCGCCTGCTCACCCGTTCGCACTCTTTTACGGTGCATTCAGCCCGTAAAAGACTTTACGCTGCGGCTTCCGCGGGCGCACCTGCAGTCTCCTCTTTTTGCCGGGTTGTCGTGCCGGCACGGCACAGGCCGTCACGTCACCCTGAACTGAGGAAATTTATCATGCCAAACTGGTGCGCCAATCGTTTTTACATTACCGGTAAACCGGAACATATTACCCGTGTTCGCGCCCTGCTGAAGGGCGACACACCTCCGTGGCCCGAACTGGCCATACAGCAGAGTGTGAGTTTCTTCATCGCCGGCATTGCCGGTGTACTGAAACCCGTTATCGATGTTGAATATGCGCCGTTTCCGGCACTGGTTTCTGCCGGTCCCGGAGACGATAACGTACAAAACAGCGCGTTCACACAGTGGCTGTCATTGCTTGCAGAATGTGCTGAACTGGATGAAGAAACCTGTTCACTCATCGGGGAGCTGTATACCCGTGCCAGTCTCGGCCAGATAACGTGGGATGCATTCCCCGAAAGCCGGAAAACGGCGGTTCGTCCGGTTATCGCCCAAAAATACCATGACTGGGGTGGATCTCTTATTAGTGCCTGTCAGCCGGATGCGGAGTTCTGGGCTCGCCTGCAAAACAATGTACCTTCCCGCACAGGTTTTGATATGCGACAGCTGCTTCCGACCTGTCTTGATGTGGAAGTGAATGGCTTTAATGGTGGTTTGCTGGGCGGTGTTGACGGTGGCTATGCCTTTTATACCTGGCAGCGTTATGGCATCAAATGGCCCACCGGGTTAACCGTCGATATTGCATGGGAGTCAGAAGAGAGTCTGACGGTGGATTTTGATACGCCGTGGTCACCGCCCGATGAACGTGTTGTCGCCCTGCTCTCAGAACGCTACGACTGCCAGCTCAGCCATTACTACAGTGAAGCCGGCGGCGATTATTGTGGTTTCCGCGAATATCTGGAGGGGGAATGTCTGTCTCAGGGAGACAGCAGCCTGGAGTACGAAGAGGAAGAAACTGAGGAGGGCTGGAGTACCATCTGTGGCCCGGACTGGATCCTGACTAACGTGGCCCATTTCGGTGGCTGACCCTGACCTGCAACATCTGGCCGCTTCGGCGGCCAGTAAGGAAGACAATGAAGACCTTTCTGGTTGTGCTCGCTTTTTGCTGGCAGGGCGAACGGCTGCCCTGTGTCATGCTGATGAATGCCGGAGACCTCCCGCAGGCTGAGGCTGCCGTGCAACATATGACAGGGCACTGGTGACCGGCTCTCACTGACGCAGGAGAGGGGGTCTGGCGTTATCCGCAGGGCGGAATTGAATGCCGTGAAATCCGGCAGCCCGATGACAGTGAACGGGCGTTTTTGTCCCGACTCCGTTTTATCGATACCTGGCAGGCGCAGGCCACTGATGGCGGCATGGTTATCGTGGACAGGTTTGATGTCCCCTGGCTGTAGGGCAAAAACGTGACTCAGGAGGGCCGGTAACGGTCAGCGCCGTGCCTTAACGGTAGCCCGGCCGATGCGGTCGCAAGTGTTCGCTTCGCCGGCTACTCACCCGTTCGCACCCGTTCACGGTGCATTCAGCCCGTGAACGGGTTTGCGCTGCGGCTTGCGTGCCCGCACCTGCGCCCTCCTCTTTTCGCCGGGCTGTCGTTGCGGCACGGCGTGACGGACGCCGCACTGAACGGAGAAAGAGAATGTTTAAAGTCACCTGTATTGACCTCGATAATGGTGAGTTTGCGCTGTACATCAATGGCCACTATCTGACGAGTGAGGACGGCAGCGGTGAAAAAATGTATGCCGGAGATTTGCTGGAGCGCCTGGCCTGTATTCCGGGCGTTGTGGTTGAGCACGCAGAACGGGATGTCCCTGATAACGAGGACTGGTGCTGGAATGATATTGCGGATTCTGTCTTTTCCCCTGCAACCGGCGTGTGGGGGGATGTGACGGTGGGCGCGCTGATACAGCGACTGCAGACGTATTCCCCGGCAGAGCTGTGCGTGGGTGTGTTCTGGCTGGCGGATGACTTTCTGTCCCTCGATGACACTCTCCAGGAGGATGAGATCCATCAGGCCATGCAAATCGCAGAAAAGCACCATGACTGTAACTATGGCTATAACTGGGACTACCTGAAAAGCTGTATTGAATTTATTAAAGACGGAGACTGACAGCGTACGGGCGGATAAGGCGGTCAGTGCCTTCCGCCCTTTTCAGCCTTCGCCCTCCGGGCTGCGGCTGACTCCTTCACTGAAAACCAGCGTGGCGGCCTGCGCCGTGCCTTAACGGTAGCCCGGCTGCGGCTGTCGCAAGGGTACGCTGTCGCCGACATCCTCACCCGTTCGCCATTTTTTGCGGTGCATTCAGCCCGCAAAAACTGTGCGCTGCGGCTTCCGGTGTCGCCCCTGCGCCCGTCGCTTTTCGCCGGACTGTCGTAGCGGCACGGCGCAACCGGCGTCGCATTCTGTTGAGGACTCTTATATGGACAAACTCTGCACCCTGACTGAACACCATTGCCGGAATCTGCTGACCGGGTATGGCTGGCCGCGCGACATGGAGATTGCGTTCCGCCTCAGCTATTCACAGGGTGATGGCGCGGCGTTTTATGGTCACCTCACCTGCGAGGATTTGAGCCGGATACTGGAACAGCAGGTTTCCCGTGGTGAATTGCGGAAGGCTGAGTGCCGGCGGCTGGTTCGCCGTATTGAGGCGAGTGATACCGTGCTTTACCTCGAACGTAATGCGTTCGGCCACCGCTACGCACACGCGGGATGTATCCGTTACGTCTGGCGGGACGGAGATTGTGCTCCCGATAATGACGTTGCCGGTGAGATAGAATCTCTTATCCGCAGCGACGTTGAAGCGCTGTGCCGGCAGATGGCGTGTGATGGCTATCTGCTTCAGGAGGCGATGTTGCCCTCTTCTGAACCCGTGGTTTTTCAGCGTAACACAGCTAACTTTGTCGTCCGTGTCGAAGAAACGGAAGACGTTTACTGTGGCGATGATGACGCTGAATTCAGGAATGAGCTCATCGCACTGATACTCGACAAAGGAGCCTGCTATCGTCCGCTGGCCATTTCAGTGGTCAGTACCACATCAGGCAACACGATGGGAACGGCATGGGCAGGTGACGCGTTACGTCTGCCCGGCCAGCCGGTACGAGCGTGGTTTGATCGTCACTGGCTGACAGAGGCTACGGAAGAAGCCCGTCAGACCATCAACGCGCTGACGCAGGCGTTCAGCACCTTTGTGAAAACACACTGAATCACCCCGCTGCCGGCGTTCCGGCAGCCTTTCCTTTGCGCAAAAAGGATGTCAGTGCCTTCCGCATTATGCGGACATCACCCTCCGGCTGATGTCCGGGTGAATGAAAACCCCCTCTGTGACATCTGCGTCGTGACGGCATACGCCGTGCCTTCACTGTAGCCCGGCCGTTGCGGTCGCAAGTGTTCGCTACGCCGGCTACTCACCCGTTCGCACACTTTCACGGTGCATTCAGCCCGTGAAAGTGCTTGCGCTGCGGCTTCCGTGGCCGCACCTGCGCCCTCCACTTTTCGCCGGGCTGTCGTGTCGGCACGGCGAATGCCGGAACTGTGAATTCTGTGACCCTGGAGGAATGATGTCCGAACACCATCCTGATGTGCTTTGTCTTTCTGATGCTGAGCGTCCGGGCTTTCTGCCTGACCTGTTCAGCCGTGATTTTATGTTGTCCGAAGCGACCGTTTACGCCTACGCCGGACGCTACTGCCCGGAATATCAGGGCGGATACTGGCAGTTTTACCGTCTGCCGGAAGGAGGCGGGTATATGGCACCGGATACGGAAATTCTGACGTTCCGCAATGCGGATAACGGGTTTGAACAGTCGGTCAGTGGCGAGGTGGCAGGGATTATTCTCACGGCGCTGGTGCTGAACCACCGGAGCTGGCACCACAGCCATAACGACCAGGAAGCACTGTGTCACCACTTCTGCCGACGCTATGAACAACTGATGGCGTTTGTTGATTCCCATCCACAGAGCGCGACTGTCTGGCGTGCGCTTGACTGATACACACAGACCACAGGCGGCAACGCCGCCTGTGAAACAGGAGAATGATGATGTTTGCAACGGCGGCTGAAATTGCGGTTCATATGCTGACTCGCGGTAAAAATCCGCAGGAACGTTTTGTCTTTGCCTGCTGGAGTCTGGAGGATATTCGCGCGGCGATCAGTGACTGGGAGCTGAATGATGACGACCTGCGGATCGTTCATGAAAGGCTGAGTGGTGAATTTGAGAGTGGCGCAGATGTTCCCGTCATTGAAAGAGTGGTGGAAGAGCTTATTGAGGAGCGTCGGGAAAGCCGGACAGTGACCATTCCGGCGGCATCGCTTCAGATGGTGATGCAACTGGCCGGACGTAAGCGGCTCATTTAGACCGTCTGTCGCCATTCCTCCGGTTCAGGGAAAATAATGTCCATCATTTATAGCGGACATTATCGCCATGAAATATC
>NZ_JBJDNI010000050.1:0-6861 GCF_044900545.1 Scandinavium sp. NPDC088450
CACCCCTCCCGCGGGGGGCTTTCTATGGGGGTCCCGCCCCGCGGCCCGCGGCGGGCTGTTGTGGCCATCGCCGCCAAAAACGCGCGGCTATGCTGGGCATCACTACATTACGGTGATGATTTCCGGCTGTACTCAGCCAATTAAAGCTCGAAGCAGTATCACCATCTGACCTGCAATTCGTTGATGATAAAGGGTTAGACCCCGTGAGGCCTACCTGGCTATTGTACAGGATATACGTATCCGCTTAACGAACAAGAACCTCACGCGCGTCTTTCATCAGGGCCCGAATCGATGACGATTCATCATGACCGTTTATAGTACCGCAGTCTCTCCCCTTTATTTTTACCGAAGAGCAGACAGAAACCATAAACACCGGCGTTGACATGCCGGGGAAGCCCTTATAGTACAATAATTTTCGATATCCAAACTGACCCCAATTTTACCGGATGCTGATGGCTTCATCGCTGTACGTCCTGGGGACTTCGGCCGGGGAAGCCGTTGATGGTCATGTCGATCTGAAAGCCGGTGAGCATATTTCGATTCAGCACTGGGAAAAACCGGACGGAACAACGGCCATTCCGGTTTTCAGTTCCCTTGCCACCCTGCAGCATGCCATCGAGGCCGAAAGCCAGTACCTGAAGCTGCCGGCGAGGGATTTTTTCGAAATGACGAAAGGGCAGGGGGTGTTCCTGAACCCCAGGTCGGACTACGGCAAGGAGTTTGTGCCGGAAGAAATCGAAACGCCGCTGGCAGAAGGTACCAGCCGGCTGCCGCAGAGCCGGGTGGTGAAGGAAGAAACCCGGGTATACCTCGGTGAGCCGGCGGTCGTTCCGGAAAGGATGCTGACAGAACTGTCTGCCTGGTTTGCAAAATGCCCGGGTGTCAGGTGCGCTTACCTGGTGCTGATGCACGACCCGTCGGTCGATGACAGGCCGCATTACCTGGTGGCCGTGGATGTGACGGGTGGCGTGGAAAGAGTGATTCGCGGAGCGGGTCTGGTGGCCGGCGATACATCACTGGACGGACAGGCAGTGGATTTGTTGCGCCTGGGTCAGAACAATGGCGGACTAGAGTCGCATATTACCACGCAGTTTAAACCGTTTTATGTTCGCAGCATGAAGCAGAGGCTGCTGGCCATGTTTAGCCGTTAACACCAGAAGCGCCAGGATAGCGCTTCCGCTCGTTACGGCGGTTTGGGTTGTCGCTGTGTCGTTCGCCCGTCACAGGCCCTGACAGGCCGCAGAATGGTTACCCGGGAGCCAGTCAGAACCTTCACCCTGTAAAGCCAGACTTCCACCGAACGTTCTAATAACTGAGAAGCTGGAGCGCGCGGTCGGAGTGGTCACGGCGAAGCCGGGGCGTATCTCCGCGTTAGCGGCCGAAGGCCGGTTACGAGCGTGTTGCTCCCCTACTTTTAAAAATGGACAGACAACACACCCCTATAGTTACAACATCCATTCTTAAAGGCGATGGTGTTCCCCGGCCGAAGGCCGGGGGCGCCGCGGCTTTTCAGTGTGGGTGGGTCCCCGGGAGAGGTTAAGTTGGGTGAGGGTGTTTTGGTTTGAATACACATTTTGAATGTTGTAACTAATGATTGTGTTGGGACCCGCTGCAGCGCAGTGGGGGCTACCTTAGCTCTGAGCGGCGTGGCCAAATGACCACTGCAAGCGAAGGCGTTATCAACAGAGCCGTGGCTCTTAACTTCTTTAAACCTGTAGGAAGTAAACCTAAGTCACCTTGCGTTCTGGCTTCTAATTGCATCTGGTCGGACAACCCATTTGCATTGAAACGGGGATAACCGGGAAGAGCAAGGCGGCAGAGTGGCCATGTGCCGCAGCGGGCCCATCAAATGAAGTGGAAAACAGAGAGGAGCCTGACGGCAGGCGTGCAGGCTCCTCCGTCGTCAGACGGATAAGGTAATCAGGAGTGTTATTCTCGTGGCCGTGCGACCGCGTATATCCAGGCGAGGCGTTTATTCACCAGATGGCGGAACTCATCCAGGGACAGACCCTGGTGTTGTCCCTGGCTCATCTCGCGCTGAATCTGGCACGATATCTGGTGGCGCAGGTCGGGTTCACTGTGACGGTTGGCCAGCGTGGCCATCTTCTGTTTGCGGCGAATATCCTGTTCGGCTTTGCGCTTTTGCCAGGTAATTTCGACAAGCTTTTCTTTCTGCCGCCGGCGGGCTTCAGTCAGGGTGAGCGGCTTCTCACCGTTTCTGACCAGCCCCTGGTTAATCCAGGCCAGCTGCTGGTTACGCGCGCTGGCCCACGCCCGGGCCGTACTTCCGGCCATATCAAAGAAGCGATCGGTCACCTCGATGTCAGCCGGGAAGAACTGACGCGTGACTTTATCAAAGAGAAGTTTGTAGGTTATCAGGCCAAAAGCCGCCAGGTCCTGCGCGGCTCTGGTAGCCCGGGTGATGGATTCATTGCCGGCGGCCGACGTGGTCGCCAGCCCGGACTCTCTGGCCAGCGTGGTAAAACTCACCGGAATGGTGCCACTGACAATATTGAGGTGATATACCATCGCTTCAACGAGTGCATTCAGCGCACAGGCGCGATGCCGGTTGAAATGTCGCTTCCGGACAATAAGTCGGTTCGTCCTGTGATGAAAGGCATCAAAGTAGTAGAACCCCACCCAACGGGTGACATCACGGCTCTGAACCATACCCAGGAGCCGCTTATTGTACGCAGGTAGTCTATGCCTATGATGCGCTGGCCGTACAAATGACGGCGCCGGATTCACGACGTAGCATTGCCGTCTGGCTGATTTGTGGTGTGTCGTCACGCCGACCTGAACTTATGGCGGCCGGGTGGTTGTTTTTTGACTGACATGCGATATAATCCAGTACAGGCAATAGCCTGCTTTTGGATCCCTGATACTCTGACGCGACCGCCAAATCACAGACAGATATCGGGGATTTTTGCATTCAGCGTTCTGCAAAAACTAAGAACGCTCCCCGGGCGTTTCCGGATACACCCCATCCACAGATTCAGTCTGCTGCAGGCCGCATTTCCCGCGCAGAGCTGGCTTTTCAGATTGCCGGTACGACACCACCACAGAATCGCACCAACACCGCCAGTTGATCACCGACGGCCGTTAATTTAACGTAAGTCTTAAAATGAAATATTTTCATTCAGAATGACCCCACCACAAGGTCATAAGAATTGTCTGAGTCTACTGAATTACAAAATACTTTTCCAGCTAACTTATTGCTTAGTTTTTAGAACGCTCAGGCTTGTGAATTCCCTCCGAGCAATGTCCCCGGCTTTGAAAAGATAAACATGCGGCGAGTACATCAACACCGTTGTTGCTCACCATCATTATTAATCAGCATGTAGTACACGTTGGTATAACCGCCAGAGCGCCGGAGGACCTTATAGTAATAGTACAATTTTTCCGTTTCCCAAACGAAGCCCATCCTCTCACGCAAAGTACAGGCCCTTTTTCGCTCAGTGCCGCCCAGCCTTTTTCTCGCGTTAGGGGTGACGTATAATGAAAAAATGGCCGACGCACAGCGCCAATGAACGACCTGAAATGTTCTGAACCAGAAGCCGCCTATCATATGACCAGACGACTCGATGAGCACCGGGGTATAAATGTGCCGCACAAATAAGTGCAATGACGGGGACTTTGTCCAATGTAACCAAAGAGAGCCTCTGAAAACCAGTCTGACAGGTGTTCAGAGGACGGCAATTGCCTGAGTTACAAGGAGTGCTTCGCAGTTCTAAGATAAATCATGCAATTGTTGTGGTGAATTTATTTTTGTTAAATCATATAAAATTCATATGAATTTCGTAGGAGGTCACAGTTGTCACCACTTCACCAGCATTGGCCGTTGCATGCGCGGAGAAAGCGCTATTTCAGGCCTGATTAATGCGCTTAAGATGTCTTTTTATAATGCCCGGCAGTAACTGCTCAATGACATCATTACGATAGGCATGCATTGTGTGTTGGCGAGGAATGACGATCCTGGAAAGTTCTTCGAGTGTAATGGCTGAACTGGGGAATTGGATTTCTTTCGATGTCGCGTGCGAAACCTCACGTCCTAAGTTTATCGCAGAATCGACGCAGTCCTGGCACATTGCAATGTCTGGCTGAGAAGCCCAGTCACACGCTGCATGGAACAAGGGGACTTTTTTAATTTCCAGTACCCATGGGTTCTTTTTCGATGCCCGGACGCAACTCATTTTGTTTCGCTGGCAGCAGGGGCATGTCCATTTTTCATCATATCGTTGCCAGTAAGTGCCTCTGGTAGCCGATAAGTGAGCAATATCATTGGCTGAAGGTGAGCCTTTGGCTATTGGATTCTTCTTCATTCGCCAGGAGTTTTTTGCGCCTTTGAAAGGCTCGGTGTTATACAGCAGTGCTTCTGGCCAGTACTTATCAAACGCATGTAACCCATTGAACTCAAAGAAGTGCTGTGCAGTCCGTTCTGTCTGTTTTGCTGTTCTTGCCGAGGGTTGATACCAGTCCTGTTTTTCAGCAGCGATTTCCGCAAACTGTTCCGCCAGATTCATACGTAATGTAAACACAGGCTCTACCCTTTCCCAAACCGCTTTGACTGCTTCCTCATCAATCTGATGCTCATGATTTGGGGAGGCAACAATGAATTCTGAAATTTCTCCGGGTGAAAACGAGAAGAATTTATGGCAATGAATTAAACGCTTCGCATCGGCATCAGCTTTATTACAATCAAAACAGATTACGGTATTATCATATGCCGATAGCGAGAACGCCGCTTTTATCGCAAATCGTTCGGAAAGTTCATCTGCCACGATAGTTTTCTTTCTTGTTGAAAACTCAACAAAGAGAGATTTCACGACATCTTTCATGTGATCATGATGCTCGTGAAGCTGGCAGGTCAGATAATTATTTTTATTTAATCTCACTATTTCTGACTTCTTTCTTTTACAGCATGGACATTCCCAGTCAACAGGCGTCATTACCCACCATTTATTGAGGTGCGCTCCAACTGCGTTAAAGCAGGAAACTAAACGCCTGGTCGAAAGTGTGAATTCCGAATCGATTCCGATCAAATCTTTTTGCGATAATGAAAGCTTAAATTCTTCCCATTCCATGATTAGCCTTGTGAAATTAGTTATTATATTTCTGAATAATAAAAATGTAGCAGATGGAAAAATATTACTGATAGGATGTTATAGTGAACGATATGTGAATTCAACCAATTGGCACTGTTTTTCAGCAGAGGTGGATTTATCACAAGACTCTGTTGTGCAGCCGCCATCGTCGACAGAATGTTATTCGCCACACTCTGTCGACGGTGGCGCTGCAGGTGCGGGCGGCAAAGAGCCCGCAAGCATTGCGGAGCAACGCTCTGCTACAGACCATCCGCCAGAGTAATTTATTAACGTGCGCGTCGGAAGAGCATGCGACCCAGTGCAGAGCTTCGGAACCTGTCGCTGAGTGATCCAGGGATAACGTTAATCTCTTCCTCAACCTCGTGCCAGGAGAAGTCCAGCCTAACAAGACAGCAACCACCGGCCGCTGCGTGCCAGAAGCTGAAGTTTCACACGAACTCTTATGCTAGTTTAATTAAGTTGTGACAATACACATCTGATACAGCAAGGAGCCATGAGTGAAAGCATTTACAATACGTCGCATGACCGAGACCGATCTGGACGTTTTTAGGGAATTGAGGCTTGAAGCTTTGCATCTTCATCCGGAAGCCTTTGGCACCTCTTACGAAGAATGCAGTCAGAAACCGATGCAGTTCTTTGCTGAACAGCTGCAAACAAGCCATGTTTTCGGCGGTTTTGATGTTCATAACACTTTGCAAGGCATGATTGGGGTTAGCTGCAGCTCGTTGCTAAAGTTGAGTCATGTGGCGAACATATGGGGAATGTATGTTCGTGCCGGTAAGAGAGGGGCTGGGGCATTATACGTTCACGCTCCCGGAGGATATTTTGAAAGGAGAACGGATAGCATTAAATTTCAATATAAACAGCGAATTACCTTCTTAGCGTACGTTTTCGTTCCATTGGCCCTCAAACTCCTAATAGACATAAATAGCATAATGGGTCGCGTGACAGCATCTAATATGGCCTTTAGGTCAGCAGCATCGTGCTAATTATTTTGGCATAGGTATTGAGGGCTTGAAAAATTGGGCATCACGTTCAACGAAGCCAGATGCTAATTTACTTTTAAACAAAATACTGTCATGGCAATTATTGACCTTAACCCCGCTCTGCTTTAGGATTTTTCTCGATGTGGCGACTAACAACCAAGAATATGAAATCAATATATCCTGACACAAGGTAGTGGTGCCATAAGTCGCGAACTATAGACTTTGTTGCAAAAGCATCAGAGAGTTTTTTTCTGCTTTGCCATGGATAATTTCTTATGTGTATGTGGAAGTTATCGGTGAGCCACTCTTATTACTCGCCCCAAAACCACTTCATTCAACAATGCCAATGAATACGATTAAAACTTAACTATTACCCTGCTAATCAGCCTTTGCAAGATTTGTGGTTGCGTCAGTAACTTTTCATTCGGGCTCCGCGCTATTCGTAATGATTCAACATCGCCTTGTCTTAATTGTTTCATTCTGTTTATCCGTATATCAAATGAGAGATGGAATCCATGACTTTGGAGACTAATCAGTACGTGCCCATTGGGGTGAATAAATTCATTGTATGGTTATGTATCAGCCTGCAAATATTTCCTTCAGCACTGGCTTTATCTCTGGCTTTTCCGCAGACTGCTATTGCACAGCAGCAACATATGTTGCCGCAAAATGCGGCGGTAATCCCCCCGAAAATCCGGGGTGTTGATAAGTAGAATTTTCTCGTAATCTGAACCGGGGAGATCTCTATGAAAAAATCACGTTTTACCGAC
>NZ_JBJDNI010000051.1:0-6685 GCF_044900545.1 Scandinavium sp. NPDC088450
ATGGCAGCAGCCAGACAGTCACGGTTAACTTTGTTGCGGATAGTGGCACGGCACAGATTGGCTCAGGCGACCTGACGGTGGTGGCAGATAACGCCGTGGCAAACGGGATTGTCGGTAACAGCGTGCAGGTGAAGGTCACCGATTCTCAGGGTAATGCAATTGCCGGACAGGACGTGAGCTTCAACGCCAGCAACGGCGCCACGATAGCCGCGCAGGGACGCACCGACAGCAACGGTGAACTGCTGATGACCGTGACCAGTAAAACGGCAGGCGTCAGCACCATCACCGCCAGGGTGAACGGCAGCAGCCAGCAGGTTGATATGACCTTTGTCGCGGACGGCGGTACAGCGCAGATTAATGTTGGTGACCTGACAGTGGTGGCAGATAACGCCGTTGCGGACGGCAAAGCGACAAACCAGATACAGGTGAAGGTAACCGATGTCAACGGCAATGCTGTGGCAGACCAGACGGTCACTTTCAGTGCGAACAACGGTGCAATGATTGACGGTAGCGCTCAGACAACCACAGATGGCTCGCTCACGCTGGATGTCACTAGCCTGGTAGCCGGCGTCAGTACTGTAACGGCAAACATTAACGGCAGCAGCCAGACAGTAGATTTGACCTTTATTGCTGACAGCAGTACTGCGCAATTGACCGGAAGTAGTCTGAGTATTATCACGAATCATGCCGCTGCGGATGGTGCAATGGTCAATGCCGTGAAGATCCTCGTCACGGACCAGCAAGGTAATCCAGTCGCTAGCCAGCTAATAACACTGAGTGCCAGCAATGGCGCGACAGTAGCGGAAACAGTAACCACAAATATGGCTGGTGAGGCCACGGCAGTACTTACCAGTACGGCGGCGGGTACAAGTACGCTGACCGCGACAGTGAACGGGAGCAGCCAGAGTATCGATGTGAATTTTGTCGCTGATGCAAATACGGCCAGAATTGCCGACGGTGACATGGCGATCGTGACGAATAATCAGCTAGCAAACGGGACTGATCAGAATCAGGTACAAGTTAAAGTCACCGATGCCAATGGCAATACGGTTGCGGGTGTGAAGGTAGATTTCAGTGCTGGCAACAGTGCGGTGATTGCCGCGAGCGCATTCAGCGGAAGCGATGGCAGGGTACTGATGCCAGTCACCAGCACCCTTGAAGGTGTGTCGACCGTGACAGCATCTATCAATGGCAGCACTCAAAGCGTTGAGGTGACTTTTAAATCCGATGCCAGCACCGCGCAGATTGTTGCCGGCAGCCTGATCGTCGTGACGGACAATTCACTGGCGAATGGCTCTTCACTCAATATCGTAGAGGCAACGGTCACTGATGCTTTTGGTAACCCTCTGGCCAATCAGTCTGTCAACTTCTCTGCCGATAATGGTGCGACGATGGGGCGACCAGGGCTAACCGATGAAAAAGGGATGATTCGCGTTGGCTTGTCCAGCTCAGTGGCTGGGCCATCAACGATAACCGCGGCGCTTAATGGTTCCACTCAAACTGTTGTTGTTACCTTCATTGCCGATACCTCGACCGCCGCTATTGCCGCAGGTGACATGATTGTGGTGAAGGATAATGCGTTTGCTAACGGCAGTGATGCTAACAACGTCAAAGTGACGGTGAAAGATGCAAAAGGTAATGTACTGGTAGACCAGCCGGTGACCTTTAGCGCTGATAACGGTGCTACCGTAGCCTCATCAGCAAACACAGACAGTAACGGTGATATTACGCTTCCGGTTACGACCACTCTGGTCGGTTCAAGTACGGTGACTGCCACCATTAATGGCAGCGGTCAGAATGTGACTGTCAGTTTTGTTGCAGATAGCTCGACGGCACAGATTGCCGCTGAGGATATTGTTGTTTTACAGAATGATGCACTGGCGAATAAGTCTGCTCAGAATACGGTACAGGTACGGGTCAGTGACGCCTGGGATAACCCGATTCCTGATGCAGTAGTGGCTTTCAGCGCCACAAACGGTGCAACAGTTCTGCCTGAGGCCAGCACTGATGACAGTGGAATAGTCACTGTAATGCTGACCTCAGGTTCGACGGGGCTTAGCACGCTCACTGCAAGCATCAACGGCAGTTCGCGTAGTGTGGATGTGAACTTTATTGCTTCTATCGTACCAGTTATCACTCAGGTGGAGGATGTGACCGGAAGTATTACAGGCGACCTGACCAGTGGTCAGGCGACAGATGAAACGAAGCCCATTTTGCATGGAACAGCGGATAAAAATGCGACGATCCGCCTTTATGATGAAGGCAGCCTGATAGACACCGCGACTGCAGACGACAGTGGCATCTGGAGAGTGACACCCTCCACTGCGCTTAGCGGCGATGGGGATCATCGGCTGGCAGTGACAGGGGCGCTGACGCCACAAGCTCCGGAGTCCGAAATGTCAGATGCATTTATTCTCAATCTGGATACGACCACGTCAGTACCGATCATTACTCGTGTGAGTGACAGTTCCAGCGATCTTGTAAACGGACAGACCACCAGTGGTGGGGTAATGGATTTTTGGGGAACCGCGGAGCCTGGGGCAGAGGTCGCCATTTACGCTATTCGTGTAGAAGATAGTGTTCGGCTAAAGCTGAGTCCAGTTGTGAGCGATGCCAGTGGCAATTGGCACTTTACATTGACCGACCAGCGCGTGTTCCAGATGACTAGCGAGTACCAGTTTGTGCCAGTGAGTACTGATAGTTCGGGTAACAGCACGTCGTTTTCGCAGGGCGAAACGTTCAGCGTTCAGTACCAAAGCTGGCCTGCGCCTGTCGGAACTCCGACTTATATACTTAACGGTGAAGATATGACCGAGGAGCAAGTGAGTGCGAAATTGGCTGAAACGGGTAATCTCCTGATTATTGCCCGGTCTGGTGCTAAATCTAACAGGATCTACCTGCCTCAACCAGCTTCGAGTTATACCGGACAACATGTCTATGTATCAAACGAGTCGGCAGCGAATGCGGGTATTTATCCTGACTCAAGCCTTAACTCGACAACACTTGCTCCGGGTAGTAACACAACGTGGTATTCGAACGGAACGGAATGGAAGCAAATGCATTAACAGTTGTTCTTCATAAAAATGGCTTTGTTGAATAAATCAGATTTGGGGCGAGCCTTCCTGTAACAACCCACAGTTCAGGCAATACGTACGCTTTCTGGTGTCACCAACGGTGCAAAACTGATCCACCCTAACGGTTGAAAATTGATCCAGGGGTTAATCTGCTCCTCTGAATACAGGGGAGCTTATGATCACTTTTGAGATTCGTATGGAAATTAAAGTCCTGCACAAGCGGGGAATGAGCATCCGGGCTATCGCAAAGGAACTCGGCCTTTCACGTAATACTGTCCGGAAGCACCTGAAAGCCAAATCAGATAAGCCCCGTTATTCACCGCGGCCCACATCGTCCTCTCTGCTGGATGAGTACCGCGAATATATCTGCAAGCGGATCACCGATGCGCATCCCTATAAAATCCCGGCGACAGTTATCGCCAGAGAAATAAGCGAGCTGGGCTATCGGGGTGGCATGACCATCCTGAGAGAGTTCATCCGGACGCGTGCCATAACCCAGCCAGCCGAACCCGCAGTGAATCGCCACAGGTTTAACAGACACCTCAGAGTCATTTAAGATGGCTTAAAGAGAGGTGCCCATGAGCGGTAAGCGTTATCCCGAAGAGTTTAAAATTGAAGCAGTCAAACAGGTTGTTGATCGCGGCCATCCTGTTTCCAGCGTGGCAACACGTCTTGGTATCACCACCCACAGCCTTTATGCCTGGATAAAAGCATATGGTCCGGACTCTTCCCCCCATAAAGTCCAGTCAGATGCCCAGGCTGAGATCCGGCGACTCCAGAAAGAGCTGAAGCGGGTTACGGACGAACGGGACATATTAAAAAAAGCCGCTGTAGATTCAATCTGTCAACGCAACACCCCTTTCAATTATCTCTTTCGGTGTTTTGAACTTCAGTGTCTTTCTTGGTCTGTTGTTTAGCTGAGTTGCCACTTGATCCAGCTCATGTTGAGTATATTGGGCAAGGCATGTTTTTTTGGGAAAGTATTGTCGGATTAATCCATTAGTGTTCTCGTTTGTTCCCCGCTGCCAGGGACTCTGAGGATCGCAGAAGTAAACTTTAACTCCGGTGCTGCCAGTAAATTCCAGATGTCTGGCCAGCTCCATTCCTCTGTCCCATGTCAGTGATTGCCGGAGTTCAGGCGGCAAGCTCAGAAATTTTTCGGTAAGAGCCTGATTCACCGAGATAGCGTCTTTTCCTCTGAGTTTCAGGATGATCGTAAAGCGTGATTTTCGGTCTACAAGTGTGGCGATATGCGAGTTTTTTGTGCCTGACACCAAATCACCTTCCCAGTGCCCCAAAGAGCGTCTGTTATCGATATGCCGCGAGCGTTCGTGGATCGGCGTTCCGTTTACGATGTTGATTGTGCCTCTTTCACCTTTACGAGTATGGCGTCTGCCATGCCGGAGGCTGTGAGATCGGCGCAGATGCTGTACATTCAGGTGGTGTAGCGCTTCACGACTACGAAAGTACAGTGTTTTATAAATTGTCTCTGCTGATATTCTCAGTGTTTTTTGACGCGGCTTCGTTCGCCTTAACCATCCGGATATTTGCTCTGGAGACCACTTCATCTCCAGCTTTTCCAGAACAAGCTCTCGCAACGGTAAATTCTGATCCAGTAAGCACGGTTTTGGTCTTTTCGCCATCCTGTTGGCCCGGTTATTAGCATCAACAGCTTTGTAATAGCGCCTGCCTCGATTACGCTGAACTTCACGTGAGATCGTCGAAGGACTACGATTCAGTGCAGTAGCTATTGCACGAATGCTCATTTTGGCTGACAAACCGGCTCGTATTTCTTCGCGCTCAGACAGCGTCAGGTGAGCTACAGCCCGCTTGCGCTCATTGGGTTTTATACCGCCAGTATCTCTTAACATAGTGAAGATGGTTCCTGGCTTCGAACCCAGGATATTAGCTATCTCACTGAAGCCTGTTCCGTTCTTCCACAGTTCAAAAACAGATGCCTTTTCCTTTGCTGTAAATGTCCGTCTCATCCAACAATCCTCCGCAACCCCATGTTTTCACATGACTGTTGCGTTGACCAATTGAATCTACAGCGGCGTACTTCGCAAAGCTGTCCGACTGAGGTACGCCTTTATCCGTGACAACAACCATTGCTGGCCTGTCCGTCTACTCTGTCGGGTGCTGGATGTGCATCCAAGTGGATTTTACGCCTGGCTTCAGCAGCCGCATTCGCGACGGCACCATGCTGACCTGAAGTTGACGGGGAAGATCAAGCAGTTCTGGCTGGAGTCAGGCTGCATTTATGGGTATCGCAAGATCCATACAGACCTGCGGGATACCGGGCAACAGTGCGGAGTTAACAAAGTCTGGCGGCTGATGAAACATGCCGGGATAAAGGCTCAGGTCGGGTACCGGAGCCCACGGGCGCGTAAAGGTGAAGCCAGCATAGTGGCACCCAACAGGCTTCAGCGGCAGTTCAACCCGGAAGCGCCAAATGAACGTTGGGTAACGGACATCACCTACATCCGGACCCACGAAGGCTGGCTGTATCTGGCAGTTGTTGTTGATCTGTTCTCACGCAAAGTTATCGGCTGGTCAATGCAGCCCCGAATGACAAAAGATATTGTTCTGAATGCACTTTTAATGGCCGTATGGCGTCGTAACCCTCAAAAGCAGGTGCTGGTTCATTCAGATCAAGGGAGCCAGTATACAAGCCATGAGTGGCAGTCGTTCCTGAAATCACACGGTCTGGAAGGCAGTATGAGTCGTCGCGGTAACTGTCATGATAATGCGGTAGCAGAAAGTTTTTTCCAGCTACTGAAACGCGAGCGAATAAAGAAAAAGATCTACGGAACGAGGGAAGAAGCCCGCAGCGATATTTTTGATTACATCGAAATGTTTTATAACAGTAAGCGTCGGCATGGTTCGAGCGATAAAATGCCACCGGCAGAATATGAAAACCAGTATTATCAACGGCTCGGAAGTGTCTAGATTATCCGTGGCGATTCAGTGTTGATAAAATCAAACCAACGATCAGAGCCCTTAAGTACTGCCTTTAGCAAAGTAATACCAACTTGGCTTCTTCTCCATTCAGTTCCTACATAGAGATGGCGGAGTCGTCCACACCGAACTAAAGGCATATATGGATCTTGGTTTAATCCACACACGCCAATGAGTAATCCGTCGCCATAAAAGCCTAACAGATTCTCGCCTACCTTATCAAAGCGGTTTTTTCCGTTCAGCCAGTTTTCTTCTAGTCTGCGTAACATGTTAAATCCAGCAGACATGCTCTCCTCTTTTAACTCCAAAAAACCTTTATTCTCCGGTGTAATGCTCGCGATGATATTATTCATGAGTAGTCCCAGTGCATTGGAAAGTGTAAGTATCTCGCATTTACCGCCTCGTTTTCAGAACATCGTCGTAATTTTCTAAGTCAATGTCAGCTTCTCGCTCAAAGCTGCCTGTCAACTTGATCTATCGCCCTTACCGCGGTCTGGAAATACCAAAAATGGCCTTAACGAATGGAAGGGACTTCCCCTGATTATGCGCCTGATTAACTCTTGTGCAATCATGGGGTACACATCGTCCCGGAGGAATTCGTTATGACTATCACGACTGTCGGTATCGATCTTGCTAAAAATGTGTTTGCTGTT
>NZ_JBJDNI010000052.1:0-6647 GCF_044900545.1 Scandinavium sp. NPDC088450
GCGCTGGCGCTACGTCTCTCTTTCACTTTGTAATGAGATACTGATATGAGCAACATCACCATTTATCACAACCCAGCCTGCGGCACGTCGCGTAATACGCTGGAGATGATCCGCAACAGCGGTATCGAGCCGACCGTTATTCTTTACCTTGAGACTCCACCTTCACGCGATAAGCTGGTCAAACTCATTGCGGATATGGGCATTTCCGTCCGGGCGTTACTGCGTAAGAACGTCGAGCCGTATGAGGAACAGGGTCTTGCAGAAGATAAATTTACTGATGACCAGTTAATCGATTTTATGTTGCAACATCCGATCCTGATTAACCGTCCGATTGTGGTGACGCCACTGGGAACTAAACTTTGCCGTCCTTCGGAGGTGGTTCTGGATATTCTGCCAGAGGCTCAGAAAGCGGCTTTCACCAAGGAAGACGGTGAAAAAGTCGTTGATGAGGCAGGTAATCGACTGAAATAAAGATGAAGGGGGCAAATGCCCCCTTCATTATTACTTCGCCATTTCTTCCAGCAGGTCAATACCAACCGGCTCTTCGCTCTGTAACGCTGTTAATGCAATACGCTTTGCATACTGCTCTTCCACATCAGAGATGAGAGGCAACTCGCGGTTTGCCCTGGTCTTCAGGAAAGGTGAAGACGGCTCAGCAGCTGCCAGGCTGTTATTCACAACCCATGCCCACGGCTCAATGCCAGCGCGACGCAGATCCTGCTGCAGGTTTGCTGCTTCCAGTACAGGTGTCGTTTCGGCAAGCGTCACGATAATCACCTTCGTCTTCTCCGGGTCCTGCAATTGCATCATTGGCGTCATCACATGGTCATGTGTTTGCCCCATCTGGCGCACCATTTCCCGGTGATAGGCTCCTGTTGCATCCAGTAGCAGAAGCGTATGACCCGTAGGCGCAGTGTCCATAATGACAAAATGGTCGTCGGCCTCTTTGATGATTCGCGAGAATGCCTGGAAGACGGCGATCTCTTCAGTACATGGCGAGCGGAGATCCTCTTCCAGCACCGCCAGTCCTTCCGCATCTAACCCTTTGCCCTGATTTTCCAGAACAAAACGACGATAGCGCTCTGTCTCTACCTTCGGGTCAATACGGCTGACCTGAAGATTGGGCAGCGAGCCATCCAGTGTATAAGACAGATGTGCCGCTGGGTCGGATGTAGTCAGGTGGACTTTGTGGCCGCGTTTAGCCAGCGATACCGCCACTGATGCCGCAACGGTCGTTTTACCCACACCGCCTTTACCCATCGTCATGACCAGCCCTTTTCCGGTCTGGCTCAGTTCATCAACCAGTGAAGCAAGTTTCGGTAAATCCAGAGCATTCAGCGTGGTAGCAGGGAGTGCCGGTGCGGCTTTGCTCTCTGTAAATAATTCCCGCAGGGCTTCCAGACCGACCAGATTAAATGGCTTCAGATACAGCTGTGAGCGAGGAAGGTTCGCCAGATTATCAGGCATTGCCTGTAATGCTTTTTCTTCCCGAGCCAGAATACTTTGCGCCAGTGGATCATTTTCACCGGCAAACGGCGGCATCACACCATTAATGGCAAGGTGTTGATGCTGCAAACCGATTGCAGACAGCTCATCGTGCGTATGAGAAACCTCTTTCAGCGTTGAAGCCTGGGCACGGGCAACCAGAACTAAGCGCGTAAGAGCAGCATCAGACAGCGCTTTAACCGCATCGGAGTACTGGTGCTGTTGTTTCTCCAGCCCTACCAGAGGCCCGAGGTTTGCAGCGGCATCAGGGTTCGCCTCGAGATAACCGCTCCAGGCTCCCGGCAATTCAAGCATGCGGATGGTGTGACCGGTTGGCGCGGTATCAAATACAATATGGTCATATTTTTCCCGCAGCTCATGATTGGTCAGCAGACCGGTAAACTCATCAAACGCAGCGATTTCCGTGGTGCATGAGCCAGAGAGCTGCTCTTCAATGCTGCTGACCACATCGGCTGGCATCAGCCCGCGAACAGGGTCGAGCACACGGTCACGATAGGCTTGCGCTGCAGCCATCGGATCAACTTCCATCGCGGCAAGATTTTCTACAGTACTGATATCTGTGATTCGGTGGCCGATAGTCTGGCTAAATACCTGGCCGACATTGGAAGCCGGATCGGTACTCACCAGAAGCGTTCTCTTACCCTGATCGGCCAGCCATACCGCAGTAGCACAAGCCAGGGATGTTTTACCCACGCCACCTTTGCCGGTGAAGAAAATGAACGGGGGAATGTCTTTTAAAAATGGCATATTCATCAGTGATAGCTCCTCTGGAATTAAGGCATACGTGGAATGCAGCAGCAGCGTGGTTGCGTGCTGTCTTCACTCCAGTCCTGAGTAAGCGGAATACCAGCCCAACGGGCGATATCTTCACGAGTAGGAAGTTTGCCTGCCATTACGAGCTTGCCGTCGAGCAAGGTGACAGGGAGGGATTCCATCCCTGATGTGTTAAGAAACTCTTTAATGACAGGGGTATTCAGGAACTGTTGCGGGTTCTTCGCAAGGCTGTAGCGCTGAATATCAACGCCACTCTTTTTCGCCCATTCGGCGCTGGCGTTCCATTTGACGGCTTCGTCGCTGACCACAACGCTACTGGTTGCGCAGCAGCCTGCTGCTTCAAAGATCTCAATTTTTGACATGGACTGTTTACCTCAGTGTTTAGTCATTTGGCTTTACACTGAGGTAAACGAAGGTGGTGGGAAAAAGATGCGCGATTAATTCATTTTTTTGTGGCAGCAGACGGGAGAAGTGTCATCCGCCTCAATCTGACAAAGTTCTGTCATCGTCTCTTTCAGGTGCTTTCTGGCCCGAAGCAGGCGGGATTTAAACGCCGTAAGCGTGATCCCCATTTCATCGGCCAGAGACTGCTGGGGACGCCGGTTAAGGTCGAACTCCTCAATCAACCACCGCTCATCTTCGGGTAAAGCCTGTAATGTTTCAGGCAGGCAAATATCCAGCGTTGAGATTGCATCAGGGGATGCGTCAGTTAATGGGGCATCTTCTTCCAGCTCAACAAACTCCCTGGTTGTGCGGTACTCATCGATCAGCAGGTTCCTTGCTGCCCGATACAGCCAGGCTCGTGGATTATCCATCTCACAGAAACTGTCTGAATGAGCACGGGCACGCAGGAATAGCTCTTGTAGAAGGTCTGCTGCTTTTTCGCTATCACCTGCCTTCGATGTCAGAAAGCGAGAGAGTTCGGCTTCATGTTGCCGCCAGAACACGCTCATGCAGTTGTTGAATGCCGTTACTTCACTCATACCAGCCCTCAAATTTTGCTCTGATTTACCCGCCGGGAAAGTTCTTCTGCCGACTCTTTTCGTTCGCTGTAGCGATCAACGAGATAGGCTGAGTTGCCTCGGGTCAGCAGAGTAAATTTCACCAGTTCTTCCATTACATCCACGATGCGGTCGTAATAAGACGACGGTTTCATTCGTCCATCTTCATCAAACTCCTGCCAGGCTTTTGCCACAGAGGACTGATTCGGGATGGTGATCATCCGCATCCATCGGCCAAGAATACGCATCTGGTTTACGGCGTTGAAAGACTGAGAGCCACCGCAGACCTGCATGACGGCAAGCGTCTTACCCTGAGAAGGGCGAACAGCGCCTTCCGAAAGTGGTATCCAGTCAATCTGGGCCTTCATGATGCCGGTCATCGCACCATGCCGTTCAGGTGAGCACCACACCATGCCTTCGGACCAACGAACCAGCTCACGCAACTCCATGACTTTAGGATTCGAGTCAGGTGCATCATCTGGAAGAGGCAGGCCAGAAGGATTGAAGATCCGCACCTCTGCACCCATGGCAGTCAGCAACCTTGCCGCTTCCTCAGTTGCCAGTCGGCTGTAGGAACGTTCGCGTACAGAGCCGTACAGCATGAGGATACGGGGAGGATGGGGAACGGCAGGAACGCCGAATCTTGCCTCTGTGATTGAGGTGTCAAACAAACCCGAATCAACATTCTTAAGATCGCCTGTCATTTTACTTCTCCGTCTTCTGGGGCATAGTGAGGCAGTCGTCAGTTCCTGAGCAGCATTCTTCTGTCAGGAAGGTAATGAGAGCCTCAAGGTTCTCATATCGAGCATGACAATAGAGCGTTCTACCCTGGCGATCCTGGCGTACCAGAGAGACTGATATCAGCGATGAGAGATGATGGCTCAACGTAGAGGCTGGGATTTCGAGCCGCTTCTGCAATTCGCCAACCGGTAGCCCCTCATACCCGGCTTTAACCAACTCTCTGTAAACGCTAAGGCGCGTGGGATGACCCAGCTCTTTCAGAGTATCTGCTGCTTTTGAAAGCTCCATTTGCATCTCATTTCTATATTTCCGGAATAGTGGAAATATAGCGTATTTCATGGAGAACACCAAGTTCGAGTTATCTGACTCTTATAAGTTTTGATAGAGGGTGTATTGTTTAGGGACAGGTATTCGATTTGTCAGTTTCGGTGGTCACTGAAAGAACACCTTTTACCTCTACAAGGTTTAATTCCCTGGCTCAGGGTAGGGCTTGGTGGATGCGAAATCGAAGGTAAGTGATCTTGATGTCTTAAGTATTGATGAAAACACATTATAACGATTTTGGTTTTCTAATTCTGGGCTAGAGCGCTTTACTTTCTGGATTCGTAGATACGGTAATATAACCATTCTTCCAGATCGCTTTTTAACCAACGGGAAGCTCTGCCCAATTTAATCGGTTTAGGGAATGCCCCATCCTGTATCAGCTTATAGAACCATTTATCGCTCAGGCCAGTAAGCTGGGTAATGAATTTCATATCAATGAATTGATCTTCAAGTAGTGCAGGTTTTGTATACATGTTGATGTGTTCCGGTTAAAGATGAATAACCGGAGCTGCTAGTAAACCAATCATTACCGTCAGCTCCTCCACATCAATGGCTTCTGTTGTAAAAAAACTTCAGCTTAACGTTTACCTGTCGCTACTCCTTCCTGGGCCTGCCTCTACGGCTTCGTGGTGGTATAGCATTCATACCTGCAATAACCCCTCGTGACTTCTGCTCAGATTTGGCTAAATAACTAATTACGTAACGTAGTTCATCAACTGCTTGCCTATTGCGGTGATCCACTATCGTTCCGGAACTCGCAACGAAATGCTTTTTCTTGGAACACAGATGAAAGAGACCTTCATCGTCAGTCAATCTGCGCCATTCTTCCCCTATCGCACGCGAAGTTGGATAGAATTTCCGATGCTTCTGCCCATCAAGATAAAGCATGGCATGCACATGCAACCCCTTACGCTGTCTGTATTCAATTACCCAGCAATACCCAATAACCATCTTTCGACCAAATACCACATCCATCAGGTGCTGTATCTCGCCCTCCATCTCATCCATGAGATTACGCTGCGAGCGTTCACTCCCTTGTTTCCAGCCAAAATCCATACGAAAAGCCAGCAAGCGGGAATAACGCTCAAACATTTCATCCAGATGGTGGTTTATCTCTTCGAGAAGAATACGATGCATAGGGTAATTAGGGTTGGCATTGTAGGGTTCTTTCATGATCTATCCTCAAACTAAACGGGGTTCAATAGATAGATGTGTGATGTATTTTTTAATGCAGGGATGAGTATTGATTACAGGAGGAGGATGGCTAACTCCGGGTGATAATACTAATTAACCTTAATTCAGTAAGAACAGATGGTTTCAAGGATTCTTCGCAGGTTCGCAGGGTGCTCTTACACGGGAAGAAATGTGTGCGCGAAATCTGAAGTATTGCAGTGCGATCTGGCGTTTTACTGGCTTCCGTGATAGGTTGTTATGCATAATTAACAAAATGCATAACAACTATGATAAAGAGAATAACATTTAACACCGATGATAATTTAACGATTGATTCAATCGACAGATACGCCGAATCCAATGGCACGTCACGTTCGAAAGTAATATGTGAGTTATTACGGTCCACTGCGCCTATCCTTGATTTTGTGACATATCAAAATAGAATTACTCAGGAGGTTGAAAGCAGGCTTTTTAGCATGTTTTATCATGAGGTTCGTCACTTCGAAACGCAGCAGCATAAAGATGACTCCACGCTTAAATATATTCACTCCCTGTCCAGTAAGCTTATTTTTGATGTTGGAACTCCACCTATAACGCAATTTTCTCTTCCAGCTTATGGAGCATGGAATTCTAAAAGGAATGAAATTAATGGGGTGTTGGAAGAGTGCATTCAAATGCACGTGAGAGAAGATGATGAGATAACTAAGTACGTTTATTTGTGCGTAAAAAAAGATCCTGTTGAGAGGTTTGATTTTGATTTGATTCAGGTGGCTGTCCCACTTTTTATTATTGACAAATATTTGTTTGATATCCAATCAATCTGCTATGTTCGCGCTATTGATTTTTGCAATATTGGAATTAATGAATACATGCAGAGAAATAAGAAGTATCTGCATACAGCGTATCTTTCATGGGTTCCTGTTGCGGCCTTTCGGGATGGGTTTATTTTTGTTGCAGCTTTGCACATCGATAAAGCATTGCCTAATCAACTATACCCTCCTAAGGTCACCATAAACTACCCTTACGAGTACTGGGGTAATCCCCCCGAAAATCCGGGGTGTTGATAAGTAGAATTTTCTCGTAATCTGAACCGGGGAGATCTCTATGAAAAAATCACGTTTTACCGAC
>NZ_JBJDNI010000053.1:0-6168 GCF_044900545.1 Scandinavium sp. NPDC088450
TTAATGCGCTGAAATTATTAGGGAAAGAGTACAGTAATATGGTCACAGGCGAATGACCATATTACTGGGGATCCCTCAGCCCCGTGGGAGAGGGTCGGGGTGAGGGCATCAGACCGCACCCGCCACAATAATCAGTAAAGCAAGCGAGCGCGAATCGTCCCCGGAATCGCCTTCATGCTTTGCAGCGCTTTCTCTGCCACATCCTCTTCCGCTTCGATATCAATTACCACATAGCCCATTTGCGGCGTCGTTTGCAGATACTGCGCGGCGATGTTCACGCCTTGCTCAGCGAAAATCTGGTTGATAGCGGTCAGTACACCTGGACGGTTTTCGTGAATGTGCAGCAGACGGCGGCCACCGTGTAAAGGCAAAGAAACTTCAGGGAAGTTCACCGCTGACAACGTGGAACCGTTATCGGAGTACTTAGACAGTTTACCTGCCACTTCCAGACCGATATTTTCCTGCGCTTCCTGAGTCGAACCACCGATGTGCGGGGTCAGGATGACGTTGTCAAATTCGCACAGCGGAGAAGTGAACGGATCGCTGTTGGTTGCTGGCTCAGTTGGGAAGACATCAATCGCTGCACCCGCCAGATGTTTACGCGCCAGCGCATCACACAGCGCCGGAATATCCACCACGGTACCGCGAGCGGCGTTGATCAGCAAAGAGCCCGGCTTCATCAGCGCCAGCTCTTCTGCGCCCATCATGTTTTTGGTCGACGCATTTTCCGGAACGTGCAGGCTCACCACATCGCTCATGTTCAGCAAGTCAGACAAATGCTGAACCTGGGTCGCATTCCCCAGCGGCAGTTTGCTTTCGATATCATAGAAGAACACGTGCATGCCCAACGATTCCGCCAGAATGCCGAGTTGGGTACCGATATGCCCGTAGCCGATAATCCCGAGCTTTTTACCACGTGCTTCAAAACTGCCCGCCGCCAGTTTATTCCAGATCCCGCGGTGCGCTTTGGCGTTCGCTTCAGGAATGCCACGCAGCAGCAACAACAGCTCACCAATCACCAATTCAGCCACAGAACGGGTATTGGAGAATGGCGCGTTAAAGACCGGCACACCGCGTTTGGCCGCAGCGTTCAGATCAACCTGGTTGGTGCCGATACAGAAGCAGCCAATCGCCACCAGCTTCTCAGCCGCCTGGATGATGTCTTCGGTTAGATGAGTACGGGAGCGCAGGCCGATGAAATGGGCATCGCGGATCGACTCTTTCAGTTGCTCAGCGTCGAGCGCGCCTTTATGAAACTCAATGTTGGTGTAGCCTGCCGCACGAAGGCTATCGAGTGCTTTTTGGTGCACACCTTCGACCAGCAGAAACTTAATCTTGTCTTTTTCCAGCGATACCTTAGCCATTTCCCCGCCCTGTCTTTCTTGTCGTGATGTTGTGGTGAACGAATGTCCACCTCAGCAACATATCAAAAAAATCTATTGCGGCAATATGAACGTTTGCGTCGGCATCCTGAGGAAATGTCATTCAGCGGTAATTGTCAGCATAAAATGCTGGATGGGAATCCACACGCAGTGTGTAAATGAGATGAAGCCCTAAAATGTGACACAAGTCACCAAATTTAACCTGGCTGAAATTTTTTACGGGGGCAGCCTGCGCCCCCGTCAGATCATTTTACGATGGTTTTCACGCCATCAGCGGTGCCAATCAGCGCCACGTCTGCGCCACGGTTGGCGAACAGCCCTACGGTGACCACGCCTGGAATCCCATTAATGGCATTTTCAAGCGCCACAGCGTCGAGGATTTCCAGACCATGCACGTCGAGGATCACGTTGCCGTTATCCGTCACCACATTCTGACGGTATTCAGGACGACCACCCAGTTTCACCAGCTCACGAGCCACCGCACTACGTGCCATCGGGATCACTTCCACCGGCAGCGGGAATTTGCCCAGAATAGCCACCTGCTTGGAAGCATCGGCGATGCAGATAAACTTGTCAGCCACGGACGCGATGATCTTCTCGCGGGTCAACGCAGCGCCGCCGCCTTTGATCATCTGCATGTGATCGTTAATTTCATCCGCGCCGTCGACATAAATGCCCAGACGATCCACTTCATTGAGATCAAAAACGTGAATACCGAGGCTTTTCAGCTTTTCGGTTGAAGCATCCGAGCTGGACACTGCCCCTTCAATCTGGCCTTTCATCGTGCCCAGCGCATCAATAAAATGCGCCGCGGTGGAGCCAGTGCCCACCCCTACGATCGTGCCCGGTTGTACATATTGAAGGGCTGCCCAGCCAACTGCTTTTTTCAGTTCATCCTGCGTCATGGTTTTTGCCTGTGATGTGATGGGATGCCGCGCATTATAGATCATTCATGCCAGAAATGTCCGCGCAGCGCCCTTGTGAAGGTCGCCAATTTCGATCTGTATCAAACGTAAATTTATGTCATAGTGCGAGGTAACGAAGAATAAGGAGCCAGTCAGCACACATGAAACGTCCGGACTACAGAACACTACAGGCACTGGATGCGGTCATTCGGGAACGCGGGTTTGAACGCGCCGCACAAAAGCTGTGTATTACCCAGTCCGCCGTCTCCCAGCGTATTAAACAGCTGGAAAATATGTTCGGCCAACCGCTGCTGGTGCGTACGGTTCCCCCGCGTCCTACGGAACAAGGTCAGAAATTGCTGGCTCTGTTGCGTCAGGTTGAACTACTGGAAGAAGAGTGGCTTGGCGATGAGCAAACCGGCTCTACGCCACTGCTGTTATCACTGGCGGTGAACGCCGACAGTCTGGCAACCTGGCTGTTGCCTGCCCTTTCGGCCGTTCTTTCTGACTCCCCCATCCGCCTGAACATTCAGGTGGAAGATGAAACCCGCACTCAGGAACGTTTACGCCGGGGTGAAGTCGTCGGTGCTGTCAGTATCCAGCCGCAAGCACTGCCGAGCTGCCTGGTCGATCAACTGGGTGCGCTGGACTATCTGTTCGTGGCATCAAAGTCGTTTGCGCAACGTTACTTCCCAAATGGCGTAACGCGTTCTGCGCTGCTCAAAGCCCCGGTTGTCGCGTTTGACCATCTCGACGATATGCATCAGGCCTTCCTGCAACAGCACTTCGATTTACCACCGGGCAGCGTGCCGTGTCACATCGTTAACTCGTCGGAAGCCTTCGTGCAGTTAGCTCGCCAGGGCACCACCTGCTGTATGATCCCGCATCTGCAAATTGAACGCGAACTGGACAGCGGCGAGCTGATTGACCTGACGCCAGGCCTGTTCCAGCGCCGGATGCTCTATTGGCACCGATTCGCCCCGGAAAGCCGCATGATGCGCCGGGTGACAGACGCACTGCTGGAATATGGGCATAAGGTTTTACGCCAGGATTAAACAGAAAAGCCGGGGAGTCCCCGGCTTTTTTATGAATGGCTTTCTGTTACTGAGCAGGTTTCTGCGGCTCTGGTGCTTTCTCAGGTTCCGCCGCTTTCTGCGGGGCTGCCTGAGTCGGTTCGAGCTGGAACACAACGTCAACCTGATCGTCGAACTGAATAGTCGGCTGCTCGTAAGTTTCCTGAGCAGACGCGGCAGGAGCGGCATCCGCTTTCATCATCCGTACCATAGGGCTCGGCTGATAATTGGAAACGTGGTAGCGCACGCTATACACCGGGCCCAATTTGGCATTGAAGCCAGAAGCCAGCGCAGTAGCCTGGTGAACGGCGTCATCAATAGCCGCTTTACGCGCCTTGTCCTTGTACTCATCCGGTTGCGCAACACCCAGCGAAACAGAACGAATTTCATTCAGACCCGCTTTCAGTGCGCCGTCCAGCAGTGAGTTCAGTTTATCAAGCTGGCGCAAAGTGACTTCCACCGTACGCACCGCGCGGTAGCCTTTCAGAATGCTTTTACCATTCTGATAGTCATAGTCCGGCTGAGTACGCAAGTTCGCAGAGCTGATGTCTTTTTTAGCTACGCCGTTCTGCTCAAGGAAAGAGAGATACTGGGCAACACGATCATCAGCCTGTTTCTTGGCCGATGCCGCATCTTTTGCCGCAACGTTCACTTCGATTGCCAGCGTTGCGATATCAGGTACCGCATCAACGCTTGCCGTGCCTGAGGTGACAATGTGCGGTCCATCCGGCAATTCATTTGCCTGCACCGACACTGTACTTAATCCCACTAATGCCGCCAGGGCCATCACTTTAAACTTCACTGTCGTTCCTCCATGTTACGTCTTCACCCGAAACAGGGCGCATGCCTGCAAGCTTAGCTTCTGAGGACTAAATGTCCATAAGACATGGCTTAGTTGAACAAGGCGTGAACATGGGAAATCCCTTCTTTTGCCAGCTGAAAAGCGATAAACCACATCACCAGGCCAACCAGTAAATTAATGATGCGTTGCGCCCTGGCCGTGCGCAGGCGTGGGGCTAGCCAGGCGGCCAACAAAGCCAGGCCAAAGAACCATAAAAATGAGGCGCTGACCGTGCCCAGTGCAAACCAGCGCTTAGGTTCCACATCCAGTTGCCCGCCCAGACTTCCCAGCACCACAAACGTATCAAGATAGACATGAGGATTAAGCCACGTCACCGCCAGCATCGTGGCGATGATTTTCCAGCGTCCCTGCTTCATGACTTCTGCACTGGCCAGTTCCAGATTGCTACCCATTGCCGTTTTCAGGGCACCCAATCCGTACCACAGTAAAAATGCTACGCCGCCCCAGGTGACACCCGCCATTAACCATTCTGACTGCATCAGCAGAGCACTTCCGCCAAAGATGCCGGCGCATATTAAGAGCAAATCACTGAGGGCACAGAGAAAGGCAATCATGATGTGATACTGACGTCGGATGCCCTGATTCATCACAAAAGCGTTCTGTGGCCCAAGCGGCAGGATCATGGCAGCGCCAAGGGCAAGCCCCTGAAAATAATAAGATAATATGATTAATTTCTCTGAAATACTTGTCGATGGCGAGACTATAGCGCGGGCAGAACATTAGAGGAAATGGATAATTTTAATACCATATTAGTTTAATTAATAATTAGAGCGAGCATATCTATTCAATTAAAGTAAATAGACAACGAAAAACCCGCTCAAAGCGGGCTTTTCGTTAACGAGTAAAACTACGCGGCCTCGGCCTGCTCTTTCACTCGTTTGAAGTTCACATCCATCTGTGGGAACGGGAAGCTGATGCCGTTGGCGTCAAAGTCGCGTTTGACGCGCTCCAGCACATCCCAGTAGACGTTTTGCAGGTCGCTGCTTTTGCTCCAGGTGCGGACGACAAAATTCATGGCAGATGGCCCAAGTTCATTCAGGCGCACCGTCATTTCACGATCTTTGATGATGCGTTCATCTGACTGAATGATGTTGGTCAGCAGCTGTTTGACTTTATCGATGTCAGAGTCATACGCCACGCCAATGATGAACTCATTGCGGCGAACCGGCTCGCGGGAAAAGTTGATGATATTCCCGGCGATGATTTTCCCGTTCGGGATAACCACGATTTTGCCATCCACAGTGCGCATGGTGGTGGAGAAAATCTGCACGTTGAGCACTGTGCCTGCCACTCCGCCCAAATCGACATATTCACCGGCACGGAACGGGCGGAACATCACCAGCAGTACGCCTGCGGCAAGGTTGGAGAGCGAGCCCTGAAGCGCCAGACCCACCGCTAAACCTGCGGCACCCAGAACGGCGATAACAGAAGCCGTTTGCACACCGACGCGCCCCAGAGCGGCAATCAGCGTGAAAGCGATAATGGCGTAACGCAGCATCGCGGAAAGGAAGTCCGCCACGGTGGCATCAATCTGCCGGGCGCGCATCACACGGTTTACAGCATTGGACACCAGCCGGGCAACAATCATCCCGACGATAATAATGGCGATCGCGGCGACGATATTCACCGCATAGCTCAGCAGCAGCGCCTGATTGCGCACCAGCCACGAACCAGCATGATTAATACTGTCGACAACATTCAAATCTTCCATCTGATAATCCTTATAGCAACCCAAAAGGGAACACAAAATTCGACGACTCTGCAAAAAGGCAGTCTGTTAAGGTTAAACAAGAATCGTCTGTAATGCCAAATAGATCACAGAATGAGACAAATTTATGATGTTGAAAAAGCAATAAATATCCTCCGGCATAGCCGGAGGTTTTTCATATGCGCCTATAAGGCTCTGTCACCAGCAGCGCCCTAACAGGCGCATCACGATCTGACAT
>NZ_JBJDNI010000054.1:0-5028 GCF_044900545.1 Scandinavium sp. NPDC088450
AGTTCGCCGGTGACAACCTGTTCGGCGCTTCCGGCAAACTGGCTGGCCCGATGACCTTCCAGATTGGTTCAAGCTCTGATGAAGCGATGACCGTTAACCTGTCCACTACTCTGTCCGGTGCGTACGGTGCTTCCGGCTTCAACGGCCTGAAAGGTGCGGGCGCAGCTGGCGCTTCTGGCATCAACATCCAGAGCGCGGCTGATGCGCAGGCTTACATGGATGGGCTGGAAACTGACCTGGCAAGCGTGGGTAAAGTGCGCTCTGAGCTGGGTGCCAACATCAACCGTATGGCGCACACCTCCGCCAACCTCGCGAACATGAAAGACAATACCTCCATGGCGCTGGGCAACATCACCGACGCGGACTTCGCGACTGAAGCTTCAAGCATGAGCCGCAACCAGATGCTGGCCCAGACCTCCATGTCCATGCTGAAGCAGTCCAACAGCATGTCCGGCATGGTGATGTCTCTGCTGGGCTAATCCCCGCTCATTATGTGAAAAACACCGCTTAACCGCGGTGTTTTTTTTTCGTCGAACACTTTCCTCCTGCCAGGAAGCTAGCTTTCCATCACCGTACTATCTTCATGATCTCAAAGACATTAACGAATTGGCACGATGATTGCTTATAGCCAATACCGTTGTGCGGACCATTGACGGCAGGGAAAACCGCCTTTTTGCACAACGCTCCGGAGAATCACTCAGCCAGGCGAAACAGAGACTATGTCCAGTAAGAAAAAAGTAACAACGCCCACGGCATCCAAAGACAGCCTTTTGTCGTCTTTGCTGCAGCGTCAACAGACAGGGAAAACGCAGGAACTGCCGTTTGTCAGCGTGATCTGCCCGACGTGGAACCGCCGTGAGTTTTTGCCCTACCTGCTGTATATCTATCAATATCAGGATTATCCGGCGGACAAGCGCGAGCTGATTATCGTTGATGACTCCGCACAAAGTAACGAAGACCTGATCGAGATGCTGGTCGATAAAACCCAGCAAAATGTGCGTTATCTCTACAGTGAAAAGAAGCTGATCCTGGGTGAAAAACGCAATCTGCTCAACGAGCTGGCGACCGGAAAATACATTATCTGTTTTGACGACGATGACTATTATCCGCAGGACAAAATCAGCGCTCAGGTCGGCGCGATGCAAACCCACAACGCCACTTTTTCCGGCTGCGATCAGATTTACATCTGGTACAGCCATCTCGATAAAATTTATCGCACTCGCTCGTTTGGCAAAAATCATGCGCTGAACGGCACGTTTGGCTATCACCGCAATTTCTTGCGTACCCATCGGTATGACGACGCAGCCACGCTCGCCGAAGAAGTGAGCTTCCTGAATAATTTCACCGCGCCCGTGCTGCAATTGCCGCCGGAGAAAGCGATTCTGTGCATTTCACACAGTGCGAATACCTACGACAAAGACTTCATTCTGGGCTCGACGGAACCGACGGATTTAACGCTGGAAGACTTTGTGCAGGACAACAACCTGCTCAGCCACTATCGCCGTTTGAGTACGCTTCCGACTAACACGCGCGTGGAATGGAATACCTTCAGCAAAATTGCTGTTCTCTACGAGGCGGGCAACCAGCAAGAGCGTGACCACGCGCTTAAGACTTTGCGTGAGCTGGGCGTATCGCAAGAGCAATTGCTGCCGGTTGAAAAAGTACGCCATGAATCAGCCGATCGTGCCGAGCTGGAAACGCACTGCCAAATTCTCGAACAGGCAAAAGAAGCCCAGTGGCCTAACGTGCTACTGCTGGATGCACGCCTGAGTTACGTGCATAAAGAAGGCGCGGTGAACAACCTGAACAGCCTGCTGCGCCAGTTGCCGAATATCGACTGGCAGGTTTTGCTGCTGGGCGCAAACTACCACCAGATTATCCCCCTGAAATCCCTCAACGGCGTCGCGCGAATTGGCGCGGCGGAATGCGGATGTGCGTATGCCGTCCAGCAACCGTTTATCGACACCCTGCTGGCGGTCTACCGCGAAGCCCTCGCGCAAAATGTGTCGCTAACTGCAGGGTGGCCTTTACTGATGCGTGAGTCCTGCTGGCTTGGGTGTTATCCGAGCTATGCGTTCTTACAACACCTTCCCTCGCCCGATGGGAAAGCAATGACCGATTCCACGCATCTGTTTTTCAAAAAAATTCAGCCCAATATGGCTCCGTAATTTGTTAAAGGACACTTAAAAATATGGAACATTATCAACCCGAGTTTGTACTTCGCTATCTGGCCGAAAACGCCGACTGCACTTGCCCTGCCTGCCAGAAGACGGAAGGGAAATCGCCGCTGGTTGAGGTGAAATTCAATAATCAGCAGCGCGACTCACTGGATTTACGCTGCGAAAGCGCAGCCCGCCAGATGTTGCTGAACCCAAAAGCGTTCGTGCTGCATGCGGAAGAAAATGATGAAACAACCGATGCCCAGCCCGACTTGTGGCTGGAAACCCTGAACCAACAGTGTCTGAACCTGGCGATGCACCCGGCATTGACGGTTGAAACCGCACTCTATGCCATCGGCATTCTGCTGAGCAAAGCCAAACAGTACCAGCAGACACAGCAGGACGACTTGTCCCTGCTGGTGATGATGGCAGAGCAGATTGGGCATTTAGGTGAAGAAGGCGTTCTGGCAGAGCAATATGCGCAATTGCCGCAAATTGGCAGCGTCGAAACGGAAGCGCTGAAAGCGCTTGGGGCACAGCGCATCAGCTTCAATTTGCCGATGATGGAGAAGATGGCCGTTTCCCTGAAAGTGGGCGAACTGGTGGTGATGAACGACGCACAGTTGGCTGATCGCGTCACGGCCCTGAATGCCGTCTGGACGCAGGCTGCTTCAGACAACGCGCTGGCCTGGATAGCGCGCAACGTGCTTATTTATCAGCTGTATCACGATATTTTCCCGGGCAACGACAGCGCCCTTTACGGCACGAAAATGCTGCAGCTTGCCACGCAATTTTTCCAGTTAAAAATGCTGCTGGCTATCTGGGTGGAAACCGGTAATGCCCTGACAGAAGAAAGCGTGGTTTCGCTGTTCAGTAGCTGGAAACAGCTTCCTGCTGCTGTCTCTTCCCCGCTGGCCTTAAAGAGCGACGACGACACCGCGTTGCTGCACGCTTTATCGCTTATTTGATGCCAGGTCAGGGGTTGCACCATGCATACTGTGATTACATTTGGCACGTTTGATGTGTTTCATATCGGGCACCTGAATATTCTGGAGCGTGCGCACGCTCTGGGGAACAGGCTGATTGTTGGGGTGTCTTCCGATGCCCTGAATCTGCGTAAAAAGGGCCGCCTGCCGGTCTATTCACAGCAGGAACGAATGGCCATCATTCGGGGAATGAAATACGTCGACCATGTTTTTCTGGAAGAATCACTGGAATTGAAAGCGGATTACATTGAGGCTCATCACGCCAAAATGCTGGTGATGGGCGATGACTGGAAGGGGAAGTTTGATCACCTCTCCTCACTTTGCGAGGTGGTCTATCTGGACAGAACGCCGACAATCTCGACCACCTCAATCATCGAAGTGATTAAGCAACGTTAACCGAATCTGCCCGTCACCCGGGCAGATTTTTTTGGCCTAACTCAGAGCCGAAAGCACAGCGTCAGCAGCACGCTGTGCCGCTTTACCGTCCTGAAACGCATCGCAATACTCGATTTTTATCTGCTCCAGCGAATGTCTGTGTTGCTCCCAGTCGACTTCCGCGGCCAGGCTTTGACGCAACTCAACCATATCCGTCACCGAAGGCAGAAATGCCCGAACGCGTTGTTCTGGGCTCTGTTCGGTACTGAAGGATTTTCCGCCTTTCAGCAAATCACGCATTCCCTGCCACTCCAGCAGAATGACTTTTTTGTTGGCCTGAATCGCGTCAAAGACGAACCCACTGTTATCACTCAGCACATAATCGGCCTTCTGCAACAAAGGGAAAGTCAGGCGATTATCGCTGACGAGGGTTTTCAGATGCCTTTTAACATGTTTCAGCAAAGTACGCTCTGAGGGGCGATTCAGCGTGCCATGGTGAAGTTTGGTGATGACATTGTAGTCGTGGCTTAATCGCCCCACGTTTTCCATCCAGTGAGGTAATGAACTGAGCTCGCCATAGGTCGGGGCGTACAATAAGGTCGGTTTCGCCGGATCCAGCTTAAGCGAGTCAAGCAACTCAGTGCCAACACGGTGCTGATACCAATCATCGAAACGAGGATTGCCCACCACTTTCCCATTACCAAACTGCGCCAGTCCCCGTTGTGTATAGTGGCTGTAGCACAGAACAGTATGGTATTGCGCATTCCAGTCGGCATGGTTCCAGCTTTCTTTGGCTAGACCGTATAACGTTCGGATATGCACCTTCGCTATCGGGGCGACCCAGGAAATAAAGTAGGGGCTGAGAAGACAGTCATACGGAGTGGGTTGCTTGAGTGCCACCGAGAGTAACGTGCAATCGAGCCCCGGGACGACCAGCGTCTTTAAAAAGCCGAGCATTTCGCTGACAAACTCAGGTTCGATCAGATCGTTGATGACCAGCTCGCAGCTCACCTTTCGTTTTATCAGCTCTGCGATAATGTTTCGATAGACCTCATAATGAAAAGAGGTCTCCATGAAGAATCCAACCCGCTGATTCCTTTCAATCTCAGGCATCCGGGCGGTTAATGATGAGTGGGCCATAACTACTCCATTGTGCATTCAGGCCTGTTATCTGCAAGTATCATGCCAGCAAAAATATACACGCTACACCGGGCTTTATGCGCCCCCAGGACTCTTGCGCGGAACACTTTTCGTCCTAATGAAGGCGAAAGCCGGAAAGAGGCTTTCCCTGGTTTTAAGCACCCTAACTTTTCGGACCTGAATAGGGGTTAACTTATTCATTAAACAGACTTTTAAATTTTTTGATGAAAAAGTTAAGCCTCTTATTTAATTTCCCCACCCTCCGTGTCGTTCTATCTCAGTACACAACAGGAAAGCCGGATACGCCGGTTTCTTCAGGAGATAAATACTATGGCACTTTCCCTTTTTACTAACTCTGCAGCAATGTC
>NZ_JBJDNI010000055.1:0-5001 GCF_044900545.1 Scandinavium sp. NPDC088450
CTTTCAGGCTGGTTACCGGCATCTGAACCTTGCCGGTCGTGTCGGTGTTACCGCTGGCCGCTATCGTCGCACCGTTGCTGGCGCCAAAGCTGACGCTCTGGTTTGCCACCGGGTTACCGTTGGCATCGCTCACCTGTACCTGTACCTGGTTTGCAGCCGTCCCGTCGGCAATGGCGTTATCTGCCACCACCGCCAGGTCGCCTGAGCCAATCTGTGCCGTGCCACCATCAGCGACAAACGTCGTGTCAATCTGCTGGCTACTGCCGTTCACCGTGGCGGTCACTGTGCTGACGCCAGCCTTTTTGCTGCTCAAATTGACACTGACCAGACCGTTATTGTCAGTCGTCCCCTGAGGAACAATGGTCGCGCCATTGCCGGCACTGAACGCTACAAGGGCTCCAGCAACCGGATTACCATGGGCATCGCTTACTCTTGCCTGCACACTATTTACCGCCGTGCCATTTGCCACCGCATTGTTCTGGCTTACCGTCAATGCACCGCTGGCAATGCGGGCGGAATTGTCGTCTGCCACGAAGTTCAGTACCACGCTCTGGCTGCTGCCGTTGACAGAGGCAATGACCGTGCTACTGCCGGCCGTGACGCTGGTGACCAGCATCTTCAGCGTGCCATCGGTGCCGGTGATCCCGGAGGTCGGGATGGAAGCGCCATTGGTGGCTGTAAAGTTGACCATTTGTCCAGCCACGCTGTTACCGTTAGCATCAGTGGCCCGCACCTGAACCTGATTACTCGCCACGCCATCGGCAATAGCATCATTACGGACGACCGTCAGATCCCCCGTCGCCACTCTCACTGTGTCACTGTCAGCCACAAAGGTGACATCAACCTTAAACGTCTGGTTGTCTGGCAGCGTTGCCGTCACGGTGCTTACCCCGGCGGTTTTGCTGCTGACGTCTGCTGTCAGCGTACCGGCGGCACTGGTTTTTCCACTGTTCGCGCTGAGCATTGCCTGGTTGGAGGCAGTCAGAGCCACAGGGATATCAGCCAGCGGGTTATCATGCGCATCGGTCAGCGTCAGGGTGACGCTATTGCGGGCGCTGCCATTCGCCACCGCTTTATCTGCGGTCGCAGCTAACACTCCTTTTCCACTGCTGGTATCTGCCACAAAATGCGTATCAATGGACTGCTGGCTCCCACCGACCGAGGCCGTCACCTTGCTGATACCCGCTTTAGTATTGTTCAGCGTGGTGATAGCGAGCCCGTCACTGTTACTGACAACCGGAGAGAGAATGGCTGCGCCGTTTTCCGCGCTAAACTTAACGCTGACGCCCTGTAACGCATTGCCATTGGCGTCAACAACCTTCGCCTCTACACGGTTGTTGTCGCTACCGTTTGTGACGGCATTGTCTTTCAGTAGGGTGAGTCCACCGTCCGCAATTTTCGCCGTGTCGGTGTCACCGGTAAAGGTGACCGTCACCGTCTGTGAACTGTCGTTCAGGGTTGCCGTCACCTTGACGGGGCCGGCGACATGACTGATCAGCGGCATGTTGACCAATCCCTGCTCATCGCTAATCCCGGTGGCCGCAATCGTTGCCCCATTATCAGCACTGAACGAGACCGTCTGATTGGCTAATGCATTGCCAAACCGATCGCTGACCCGTGCGCGTACGATGTTCTGATCGCTCAAATTCGCCACGGCATTGTCAGTGACGATGGAGAAATCATCATCAGCAATCTGCGCCGTCTGCTCGTCCGCAACAAAATTAACTTGCACCTGCTGATGGCTTCCCTTCAGGGTCGCGGTCACGGTCAGTAGCCCTGCGGTCTGGCTGGTCAGTGTCGCAACGGCAAGTCCTTGATTATCGGTGACTGCCGTCGCGGCTATGCTGGCACCATTATCGGCGCTCAGTTCAATGGTCTGCCCACTTAATGGATTTCCCTGAGCATCAGTGGCGCGGATCTGGACCTTATTCTGGCTGCTGCCATCGGCCGCTGCGTTATCAGTTAGCACCGTCAGATCACCAGTGGCAATTTGTGCACTCGCTTCGTCACCGATGAGCGTAATTTTTGCCTGCAGTTCTGACAGTGCGGTGCCATCAACGGTAGGTGTCACTGTCGCAATCCCCGCCTCACTGCCGGACAGACGTGCCGAGTAATGCCCCGGTTCAATTTCCTGTACAGCCGTGAGTGTGGCGTTAGCCACCCCAGAAAGCGTAAACGAGAGGCTGGAGAGACCACTGACAGGTCGAGACTGGCTGTCGTTGAGAGCCAACATCAAAGTGCTGAATGCCGAACCATTCGCCGCAATACTGAGCGGAGAGGCCGTCAGGGATGAATGCGCAGCATCAGGCTTGCCGTCAACATAGTGGATGCTCACCTTACGAGCTTCTCCGCTGGAGAGACTCGCCGTAACGGTGGCTTCACCAGCTATGGTACTGGTGACATCAATGCTGACGAGCCCCCTGTCGTCCGTGTTGTGAACCTGCTTTTCAGTGCTGCCGTCGGCAAATGTCACGACAAAGGTGACAGCTTCCCCTTTGAGTGGCTGCTGACTGCCATCGACGGCCTGGTATTGAACGTTGACAGGCGTCATACCATCAGGTGGCGCATAGTCTCCGTCCACCACTGCGTCTCCCGCGAACTGTGCCTTCGGTGGTAACACTTCCACGTTAAGCTGGCTCTCAGAGGAGGTATTCCCCTGATTGTCTTGAGCAACTGCGGTCAGAACGTAGGTGTTGAGCAAACGGCTGGCGTTGTCTTGAGCTGTTGCTTTTGTTGACTGAGCCAGCTGTGCCACCTGCCAGGCAGGCAGAGTCAACGCGGCATGCGTGGCGTCCAGCATGCGGATCTTACCGCCTGCCGCAATGAACGAATCGCCCTGCCAATTGATGGATTTCACGCCGTATTTGCTGTTCACATGCAATGCGATATTTTGTGAGCTCCCGCTTTCACCCGCAACGTTTGTCGGGGAGACCGTGAGACGAATCACCTGCTGCTTACGATATTCAAGAACGATGTCGTTATTACGTTCAACAAAATCATAGCGGCTACGCGATAATTTACGAAGGGCATCTACCGCATCAGGGTCGGTGTTTTCACGCCAGGTTTTATCCAGTTGATAGGTTAGCGCCAACGCAACGGTAAATTCGCTTTGATTGGATTTCCCCATTCGCTGCTCTGCACTGAAAGTCAGCATAGGTATCGGGGTATAATTCGCCCCCACCGTGACTGCATAGGGATCTTGTTGTCGGTTATCCTGGCTAAAAAGGGCGACTTCGTCCCCGAAGTACTGTTCATAGACCAGTGAACCACCCAATTGTGGGTAAGACGGCAGAAAACCGTTAGCCCGAAGATCAAACCCATTTGCCGGGCGTTCATCATAGTCCGCTAAATCCCGGGACTGATGCCAGCTACTCAAACGTTGATATTTGTTGGCGGAAATTTTGAGATAATCCCCCCAGGCTTCTGCCCCCATGCCCAGACGGTAGTTACGTCCGGTAATATCGCTGTCGATAAACGAGTTAATGCCATACATCCATTTATCCGAAGGGAAAAAGCGCGCCCCCAACCCGATATTAATGGTGTTACGATCGTCTTTATGCCGCGCGCCGAGTTGAGCGAACAGCATATTTTTTGGCGAGTCATAATAAGGTATCAGCCAGTCAACACTGCTGTCGCTGAGCCTGCCATGTTTATCGAGACTTATCTGCGATCGAACAGTACCAAATTGATTTAGCCACCCTTCCACTGAGCTGTTTAACTTTCCGGATACCTGGCTACGTGCGTAGTCTGACAACGCTTCGGATGAGGCCCGATCCTCATCCGAAAGCGCAGTCCCGAAGGCTACGGCACCACTGGTAAGCATCTTTTCAAAAGCATTATCCGTCATATCCTCGCTGTTCTGGTCAGCATTCTGCGGCAACATATGTTGCTGCTGGGCGTTTACCGCCTGAGAATAAACCAGTGACAGTGTTAAAGCAGAAGGAAATAATTGAAGGCTGATACATAGCCATGCTATGTATTTATTCAGGCCAGCAAACACTGGCGGACGGGTAACCAGGCTCATGATGTTAGCTCTCATTTTAAAATAAATTTAAAGAAAAGTTAATCCAGTGGGTGGGCACAGCACTACCCTACAGACGACATCACCAACGTAATCGGTTATGTCATTTTATTGATTCAGAGGCTGACCGATTGCATAACTCAGATTGAGTGACCTTTGGATGATCATTGCATCAGCACAATTCTTTAGCAGGGTAAAATTCAGTGTAAAACACGAAGAGGTTCAATTCTGGTAGCGAAAAATAAAACCACCACGACACTAACAGAGGGAAACATCCTAAACCGACCGGACAAATCGGTCAATAAACGCACCAATTTATTTAATTTAAAAAAAAACTTCCAGCACTAATTTCATTTTTCTAAAAAATTCATTTACCTGTAATTTATAACGAATGTTACTGAGCCATTCGCCTTTCCGGGCGTAATAATTCCTTTGCGCACATAGCGTATAAACACGGGTATTTTGATATTACTCGTGCCATCAGATGGCGGAGTTACCGTGTAGGGAGGATTTCCTTCATGCCATACGCGATTTGGTGAATTGCTGCCAGGGTTGGTATTGTATGCCCCTTAACAATCGACTTCCCCGACAATACAGAAAACATGTACCCCCGGGGGCAGGAGATTATTTATAGTTAATGTTCACCGTAAATGAGCCATTTATCTTGCCAGGTCTTAAATCTCCGATACGGCGATGTTGTACCACGAATGAGATATACACATCACCGGAGCGTTCAAGGCTCATTATCTGGTATCTTACTGAATCCGCTGAAGTAATACGGGACAACGTCGATGTGCCTTCCTGATGATGATAAAGCAGGAAGGCCAGTCCGGAGGCACTGCCGGATACGTTATTCAAATACATCCGGGTTCCATCTGACATATAGCGTAAGCGGCTCATCTGAACCGTATTGACGGTTAGACGTTGCTAAGATCGAGCTTCCAGGGAAGCAGGTCGTGTACCTTGTTTGACGGCCAGTC
>NZ_JBJDNI010000056.1:0-4447 GCF_044900545.1 Scandinavium sp. NPDC088450
AGTGTGGGGTCTCCCCATGTGAGAGTAGGGAACTGCCAGGCATCAAATAAACAAGAAAACCTCATGCGAAAGCATGGGGTTTTTTTGTTATCTGTGGTTTGCAGAATAGGGTTACACACTGTCCCTGCACAGACTTTCCACATCCCACCCACAGAGTTATTCACAAGCCTTCCCTGCCTGAATACGGTAAACTAGCCACGTTTTTGCATCTGGAAGCCACTATGAATCTCTCGTTAAAACCCTGGAACACTTTTGGTCTCGATCGCTACGCTAAACACATTGTTTGTGCTGACAGTGCCGAACAATTGCTGGAAGCCTGGCAGCAAGCCGCTTCGGACAATCAACCGGCTCTGATCCTGGGTGAGGGAAGTAATGTGCTTTTCCTGGAAGACTATGCTGGCACGGTTGTTATTAACCGAATCAAAGGCATCCAGGTCACCGATCAGCCTGAAGCCTGGCACCTCCATGTGGGGGCAGGTGAGAACTGGCATTGTCTTGTTAAATACACACTGGAACACGGAATGCCTGGACTGGAAAATCTGGCACTCATTCCGGGTTGTGCTGGTTCTTCACCCATCCAGAATATCGGTGCGTATGGCGTAGAGTTACAGCAGGTGTGTGAATACGTTGATTGCATTGAACTAGCCAGCGGTGAAGCGAAGCGTCTAAGTGCAAAAGAGTGCCGTTTTGGCTACCGTGACAGCATTTTTAAACATGAGTACCAGGATCGCTACGCGATTGTTGCTGTTGGTCTGAAACTCATGAAAAACTGGAAGCCAGTGCTCACCTATGGCGATTTGACTCGTCTGAATCCGCAGAGTGTCACGCCTCAAGAGGTGTTTGACGCGGTCTGCCACATGCGAATGACTAAATTGCCAGACCCAAAAGTGAATGGCAACGCAGGCAGCTTCTTTAAAAATCCTGTTGTCAGCCGTTCTGTGGCTGATAAATTGCTGGCCGCTTTTCCTGGTGCGCCACATTACCCTCAAGCCGATGGCAGTGTGAAACTTGCAGCGGGCTGGTTAATCGATCAATGCCAGCTCAAAGGTACCCGCGTTGGTGGGGCGATGGTGCACCGGCAGCAGGCGCTGGTTCTGATTAATGAGAGTCATGCAACAAGCGATGATGTTGTCGCTCTTGCTCACTCTGTTCGCCAGCAGGTAGGGGCGAAATTTGATGTCTGGCTGGAGCCCGAAGTCCGGTTCATGGGTTCGCACGGGGAAGTTAACGCCGTGGAGGTGATTGCGTGAAGGATAATACTGTTCCACTGACGCTCATCTCAATCCTCTCAGATGGCGAATTTCACTCTGGCGAACACCTTGGTGAAACGTTAGGGATGAGCCGGGCAGCAATCAATAAGCACATTCAAACGCTGAGAGACTGGGGTGTTGACGTCTTTACGGTGCCGGGAAAAGGCTACAGCTTGCCTGAGCCTATCCAGTTGCTCGACGAATCGTTTATCCGCAGCAATATTGCAGAAGGTAGTGTCACGGTTCTGCCTGTTATCGATTCAACAAACCAGTACTTGCTTGAGCGTATCGGCACTTTGCAGACAGGCGATGCCTGCGTAGCAGAATATCAACAGGCTGGCCGTGGTCGTCGTGGCCGTAAATGGTTTTCACCCTTTGGCGCTAATCTCTACCTTTCTATGTACTGGAGACTGGAGCAGGGGCCCGCTGCGGCAATCGGTCTGAGTTTGGTTATCGGCATTGTCATGGCGGAAGTGTTGCAAAGCTTAGGCGCTGAGAAAGTCCGGGTTAAATGGCCAAATGATCTCTACCTGTCAGATCGAAAACTTGCCGGTATCCTGGTGGAATTAACGGGTAAAACAGGCGATGCCGCGCAGATCGTGATTGGCGCAGGTATAAACCTGGCAATGCGTCGGGTAGAGTCTGATGTGATTAATCAGGGCTGGATTAACCTTCAGGAAGCGGGCATTAAAATTGACCGCAATACGCTTGCCGTTCGACTGATAAAAGAATTACGTGCAGCGCTGCAGTTATTTGAGCAAGAAGGCCTGGCACCTTATCTCTCTCGTTGGAAAAAACTCGATAATTTTATTGATCGTCCGGTGAAGTTAATCATTGGCGAAAAGGAAATATTTGGTACTTCCCGAGGGATTGATACTCAAGGGGCGCTTCTGCTTGAGCAAGATGGGGTGATAAAACCCTGGGTTGGCGGAGAAATATCGCTTCGCAGCGCGGAATAAAAAAGGGAGCATCTGCTCCCTTGTTTATTTTCGTAACCGTATCTGTTCGACTGAATGATTCGCACTTTTAGCCAGAACAAGGCTCGCACGTTCGCGTGTAGGAAGGATATTTTCCTTAAGATTCACCAGGTTGATCTCATTCCATAACGAGGTGGCGATATTGACAGCTTCGTCTTTGCTGAGTTTCGCATAGTTATGGAAATAGGAGTCTGGATCGGTGAATGCCCCTTCACGGAACTTCAGAAAACGATTGATATACCAGTTCTTCAGCAACTCTTCTGGCGCATCAACATAAATAGAGAAATCAACAAAGTCCGAAACGAATACATGGTGGGGATCATGGGGATAATCCATACCACTCTGCAGAACATTTAATCCTTCAAGAATTAAAATATCCGGATGAGTGACCGTTTTGTCACCATCAGGAATAACATCATAAATGAGATGGGAATAAACCGGTGCAGTCACATCTGGCGCACCCGATTTGATATCAGAGACGAACTTAACCAGCCGGTGCATATCGTACGACTGTGGAAAGCCTTTCTTCTTCATCAACCCACGCTCTTTCAACACATCATTAGGATGAAGGAATCCGTCTGTGGTGATCAACTCGACACGTCGATGTTCTGGCCAGCGGCTTAATAACGCCTGCAGCACGCGCGCTGTTGTGCTTTTACCCACAGCGACGCTTCCCGCGATGCTAATCACGTAGGGAATACGAGGCGCATTAGTGCCAAGGAACTGCTCCAGTACAGCCTGGCGACGCAGGTTGGAGCTGATATAGAAATTAAGCAAACGTGAGAGCGGCAGATAGATCTCAGCCACTTCCTCCAGTGACAAGTCTTCGTTGATGCCTTTTAACCGGGTAATTTCACCTTCGGTCAGGGTCATTGGCACGGAATCACGAAGTGCAGCCCACTGGCTACGATTAAACTGTAGATACGGCGTCATTAACGTTTGCTCTTTTTTGCTCATAAGCATGTTCTGTTCACCCTCATCCGCTCAGGTACTTGAGAGATGAGGAGACACTTTCAGTTAATCAGGACAATGGGCAGGAGGTTAACACCAGTTTGAAGAGAATAAGAAGAAAAAATCAGATTAAGTGATGCTTTCAGTAGAAAGCATCACACCCTGAAGCCCTGACTGGTTAGGGTACGAACAAGTAAAGAAGGGATTACGCGCAGGGAAGTCACTCTGAGTATAAAGAGAGAGCCGCTGCAATGACGTTGTTTTGTGTTGGAAGTAAGAAGAAGAGAAGCATTCTCGTGGGGAGCAAGAGAGAAGAGAATCTTTCTGATGGCAGAGATAGACCAATATTTATACTTCAATGCTCTAAATTTCATCATTTTTGCTTGCTTGTGCGCAAAATGTGAGCAAGAGATCGTTTTATGCAAATTTTTAGTTGCATGCCCCCGAATGTCTCCATAGAATGCGCGCTACTTGATGCCGACTTAGCTCAGTAGGTAGAGCAACTGACTTGTAATCAGTAGGTCACCAGTTCGATTCCGGTAGTCGGCACCATCAAGTCCGGTGGGGTTCCCGAGCGGCCAAAGGGAGCAGACTGTAAATCTGCCGTCACAGACTTCGAAGGTTCGAATCCTTCCCCCACCACCACTTTCTGGCAGCGTTTAGGCGCTACCTGAGTTGGTAGATAACATCGACCAGCTCGAACAAAAGAAGAGAGAAATCTCTTTTTTTGCACAGAAAGAACTGGGTAGCCGAGTTTCAGGATGCGGGCATCGTATAATGGCTATTACCTCAGCCTTCCAAGCTGATGATGCGGGTTCGATTCCCGCTGCCCGCTCCAAACGTGCTGATATGGCTCAGTTGGTAGAGCGCACCCTTGGTAAGGGTGAGGTCCCCAGTTCGACTCTGGGTATCAGCACCACTTCATCATCTCCTCCCTGTTTCTCTTCTGTTATTGCATTCAACAAGTCAGGCATGTTGCCTGGTTGATGTGGTGATATCACCGATTTATCCGTGTCTAGAGGGACAATCGATGTCTAAAGAAAAGTTTGAACGTACAAAACCGCACGTTAACGTCGGTACTATCGGCCACGTTGACCATGGTAAAACAACGCTGACCGCTGCCATCACTACCGTACTGGCTAAAACCTACGGCGGTGCTGCTCGCGCATTCGATCAGATCGATAACGCACCAGAAGAAAAAGCTCGTGGTATCACCATCAACACTTCCCACGTTGAATATGACACCCCGACTCGCCACTACGCACACGT
>NZ_JBJDNI010000057.1:0-2782 GCF_044900545.1 Scandinavium sp. NPDC088450
TATGAAGGTGTCACCCATGTGACCGGTCAATGTTGTTACCCATGTGACCGGTTCATACACGGTGAATTCCCTTAGCACGTTCACCGCAGCGGGGAGAACAGAGTAGCAGTGGACTCATAGTGAACGGAACAATTCCACCACATACGTATATTTGTTCACTAAAAAATGAGCTACAGCCATTGCTCACTTAATGGCAAAAATCCCACCAGCTACCTGCTCCGGCGTCACCACGCCCGTATCCAGCACCCAGCCGCTGATAAGCGCTGCGGGCGTCACATCGAACGCGGGGTTGTAGACTTTTGCGTCCTCCGGTGCCCACTGTACTGCACCAAAACTGCCTGCTACGCCCGTCACTTCTGAAGCGGCTCGCTGTTCGATTGGGATCGCATCGCCATTCGGACACTGTGAGTCAAGCGTCGTTTGCGGTGCAGCAACGTAGAACGGAATGCCGTGATATTTCGCCAGTACCGCCAACGAATAGGTGCCGATTTTGTTCGCCACATCACCGTTGGCGGCAATGCGGTCTGCGCCGACCCACACTGCGTCGACTTCCCCTTTTGCCATCAGGCTGGCGGCCATGGAATCAGTGATTAATTGATAAGGCACACCAAGTTCGCCCAGCTCCCAGGCGGTGAGTCTTCCGCCCTGCAACAACGGACGCGTTTCATCGACCCAGACGTTAGCGATTTTGCCTTGCTGATGCGCTCGATGAATAACGCCAATTGCGGTGCCCACACCGGCTGTCGCCAGGCCACCGGTATTGCAATGGGTAAGCAAGCGGCTGCCGGGTTTCACCAGTTCACTGCCCGCAACAGCTATGCTCTCGCAAAGCTGTTTATCTTCTTCAATCAGGCGCAGCGCTTCTGTCACCAGAGCCGGAACGAAATCTTCTTCGGCAAGAGCGAGCTTCATCCTGTCGAGGTTATTCATCAGATTGACGGCAGTTGGACGCGAAGCGCGCAGTATTTCAAGCGCTTGCAGTAACGCATCGCGTGTTAATCCACGTTCTGCCAATAACGCCAGCAACAGGCTGGCAGAAAGACCAATCAGCGGCGCACCGCGCACTCGCAGGGCATGAATATGGCCAACCAGCGACTCGACGCTATTGGCCTCCAGCCAGCGTGATGCCTGAGGTAGCGCCTGCTGATCCAGGATAAACAACTGATTTTCACTCACCCGCAGGCTGGTGGTCTGTAATGTCTGCATATCGTTAAATCCCTGTTGCGTTGTTGTATCACATTGTGTCAGGATGAATTACAGATGTATAGACGTCTGAATGGCTTTATTTTGACTGAATGAGGATCGAGGCAATGTCGCACTACCAAACCTTCACCGCCGACGATGCGGTGGCTTATGCGCAACAATTTGGCGGTTTAGCGGATCCGTCTGAGCTGGTGTCAGCGCAGGAAATCGGCGACGGCAACCTCAATCTGGTGTTCAAAATCTTTGATGCGCAGGGCATCAGCCGGGTCATCGTTAAACAGGCGCTGCCTTATGTGCGTTGTGTGGGCGAATCCTGGCCGCTCACGCTGGACAGAGCCCGTCTTGAAGCACAAACCCTGGTGGAACACTATCGCCACAGCCCTGAACATACGGTGAAAATTCATCACTTCGATCCGGAACAGGCGGTGATGGTGATGGAAGACCTTTCGGATCATCGTATCTGGCGCGGCGAGCTCATTCAGGGCGGATATTATCCGCAAGCCGCTCAGCAGCTGGGCCACTATCTGGCGCAAACGTTATTCCATACCAGCGATTTCTATGTGCACCCGCACGAGAAGAAAGCCCAGGTGGCGCAGTTCATCAACCCGGAAATGTGTGAGATAACCGAAGACCTGTTCTTCAACGATCCTTATCAGGTGCATGAACGCAATAATTACCCGCAGGAACTCGAAGCCGACGTAGCCGCGCTGCGGGATGACGCACCGTTAAAACTCGCCGTGGCATCGCTTAAACACCGTTTCTTTTCACAGGCTGAAGCGCTGTTACACGGCGACATTCACAGCGGCTCCATTTTCGTTGCAGAAGGCAGCCTGAAAGCCATCGACGCCGAGTTTGGCTACTTTGGCCCCGTCGGTTTTGATGTCGGCACTGCCATTGGCAACCTGCTGCTGAACTACTGCGGTTTGCCGGGGCAGTTAGGCATTCGTGATGCCGCCGCCGCACGTGAACAACGCCTCGCCGATATTCAGGAACTGTGGAGCACCTTCGCCGAACGCTTCCAGTCGCTGGCAACGGAAAAGAGCCGGGACGCCGCGCTGGCATGGCCAGGTTATGCCTCCGAATTCCTGAAAAAAGTGTGGAAAGATGCGGTTGGGTTCTGCGGAACAGAGTTGATTCGCCGGAGTGTGGGGCTTTCGCACGTCGCGGATATTGAGACGATTAAAGACGACACCATGCGCCACGAGTGTTTGCGCCATGCCATTACGCTCGGGCGAGCATTGATTGTGTTGGCGGATCGTATTGAAAGCGTGGATGAACTGATTGCGCGAGTACGTCAGTACAGTTAAGCGCGCGCCCCTCTCGCTTCATACTGAACGTAGGCCGGGCAAACAACGTGCCGCCCGGCAATAATCTGCCGGATGGCGCTTCGCTTATCCGGCCTTGTATTATTCCTCTCGTGCAGAAAGAACCGGCCAGTTCTTTCTGCCTGCAGTCCGGACGCCGTATCCGGCCTTAGATTTTCAAATCTGTACCGTAGATAATTCGCGCCGGACTGCACCTCTCCACATGTGATAAACCGAACAGTATCATGGACCGGAACACCCGGTACCCCGCATTC
>NZ_JBJDNI010000058.1:0-2695 GCF_044900545.1 Scandinavium sp. NPDC088450
CGTAAGCGGCTCATCTGAACCGTATTGACGGTTAGACGTTGCTAAGATCGAGCTTCCAGGGAAGCAGGTCGTGTACCTTGTTTGACGGCCAGTCTGCTATATGGCTGATCACGTACCGCAACCACGCTTCTGGCTCTATGCCATTAAGCCGGCAGGTTCCTATTAGCGAGTACAGGATCGCTGCACGCTCACCACCGCTGTCAGAGCCCGCGAACAACCAGTTCTTCCGACCAACCGCGACACAACGCAGGGCGTTTTCTGCGATATTGTTGTCAAGCTCGACCCAGCCGTTACGGCAGTACTCGTTCAGACTGTCCCATAACTTCAGCATATAGGCGAACGCCTTCGCTGTCTCTGAGTGCCGCGACAGCGTTGCCATCTGCTGCTGGATCCAGTCGTACAGTGACTGCATCAGCTGCACACTGCGCTCTTTTCTTAACGCCAGCCGTTCTTCTGCCGGACTACCTCGGATCTCTGCTTCTATGGCATATAACTCACCTATGCGCTTGAGGGCTTCCGTCGTGACTGCTGTTGGTGAACGAGCATGAACATCATGGATTTTGCGCCGGGCATGTGCCATGCAGGCGGCTTCAGTGATGTTACCTTCCTCATACAGCGCCCGGTATCCGCCATACGCATCTGCCTGAAGAACGCCGCTGTAACCTGCCAGATGCTGCTGCGGATGAAGACCTTTACGATCCGCCGAGTAAGCGAACCACACTGCCGGCGGCATTAACGAACCTGCATTTCTGTCATCACGTACGTACACCCACAGGCGTCCGATCCGGGTTTTACCGCTGCCCGGCTCCTGAACAGGCACAGGGATATCATCGCCATGCACCTTACCCGGCATCAGGACATACTGCCGTAATGCGTCGTACAGAGGTTCAAGAAGTTCGCTCACCGCCCCGGACCAGCGCCCCAGTGTGCCGCGACTGAGTTCCACTCCCTGGCGACCGTATATCTCCGACTGGCGATACAGCGGCGTATGCTCTGCGAACTTTGCTGTGACGATCCGCGCCAGCAGACCAGCCCCGGCATAACTGCGTTCGATAGGTTTTGACGGCATGGGAGACTGGACTATACAGTCACACTGACCGCAGGTAAGCTTGGGACGCTGGGTTTCGATAACTTTAAAGGCGCTGCTGATGACCTCCAGTTGTTCTGAGATATCACAACCCAGCGCGTGCAGTTCCCCACCGCATTCAGGGCAGCATTTATCTGCCGGTGAGATGGTTTGTATTTCGCGGGGCAGAGTGGCTGGTAAGGGTTTTCGTGACGATGACTGCCGTAGCGCCGGAGGAAGTGCCGGGTCAGGTTGCTCACCCAGGATGTCAGCCATTTCTTCCTGAAGATGACTGATATGCTCCTGCACCTCATGTATCTGCCGTTCGGCCTTCTGCCGCATTTTTTCTGAGCTCTGGCCGAACTGCATACGTTGCAGTTTCACCACCAGTGCTTTCAGCCGGTTAATTTCGCTGGCGTAAGAGGCCACCCGCTGAGACAGCAGGAGATTGTTTTCTGCCAGTATCCTGTTAGCCGCCATCTGCTCACGCAGCAGCGCTTTCAACCGGGCGATATCATCAGGGAGTGAGGTATCCATTCCCTCACTTTACAGCAGGTTATATCCGTATACCAGGTCGTTCCATTCGCTGTGGATGTTTCCAGTTTATGCCCTCAAGCAGCATGGACAACTGAGCAGGTGTCAGATGGATCTTACCGTCACGGGTCACCGGCCAGACGAAGCGGCCACGCTCAAGCCGTTTGGTAAACAGGCACAGGCCATCGGCGTCAGCCCACAGCACTTTGAGCATATCACCCCGACGACCGCGGAAGATGAAGACCTGCCCGGAGAACGGATTATCGTTCAGTGCATTCTGTACCTTTGAGGCCAGACCGTTAAACCCGTTGCGCATATCAGTGATCCCGGCCACGATCCAGATGCGAGTTCCCGATGGCAACATACTCATTGTGCACCCGCCTTCATTTCGCCGATGAGCATACGCAGAAGTTCGAGAGTCAGTTCGCCCCGGATACGCAGTATTCCGCAGGGAAGCTCCAGTTCACAGCAGGGCTCCCTGGCTGTAGATTGTGACACTGCGGGGGCCGATGGCTCAGCAGACACCGTGGTTTCAGCCACTGTAACCGGCAGGAGTAATGTGCCGTCATCCCGGGGCCGCAGCAGTCCTCGCTTATAAAGATTGCGCCAGTTAAACAACAAGTTGTCGTTAATGCCGTGTTCCCGCGCCAGTTGAGCCACATTGGTGCCAGGCAGCAGTGATTTTTCGGCCAGCGTGATTTTAAATTCGTGTGGAAAATTCGGGCGGCGTGGCCGCTTGCGCACAACGGGCTCTTCCGCCATAACTGGCTCAGGAATGTCCGGGCGCTCGGTTATGTTCGCCGTGATACGTGTGGGATAGAGCAGTGATTCAAGCTTATCGGAGGTCATGCTGTCAGGCAGCGGCCAGCTAATTCCCTGCTTTTTGAAGCGAACAAAGAGATCGCAGACGGTGCTTTTGGGGATCCCAAGCCGCCGACCGACGTCGAGTCGGGACAGGTGTTCATCAAAATGTAAGCGCAGTGCATCGAGGAGCAGGGTCCGATATTTCATGGCGATAATGTCCGCTATAAATGATGGACATTATTTTCCCTGAACCGGAGGAATGGCGACAGACGGTCTAAATGAGCCGCTTAC
>NZ_JBJDNI010000059.1:0-1755 GCF_044900545.1 Scandinavium sp. NPDC088450
GTGTTGTTGGGTAGGGGAGCGTTCTGTAAGCCGTTGAAGGTGGCCTGTGAGGGTTGCTGGAGGTATCAGAAGTGCGAATGCTGACATAAGTAACGATAATGCGGGTGAAAAGCCCGCACGCCGGAAGACCAAGGGTTCCTGTCCAACGTTAATCGGGGCAGGGTGAGTCGACCCCTAAGGCGAGGCCGAAAGGCGTAGTCGATGGGAAACAGGTTAATATTCCTGTACTTGGTGTTACTGCGAAGGGGGGACGGAGAAGGCTATGTTATCCGGGCGACGGTCGTCCCGGTTTAAGCATGTAGGCGGAGAGTTTAGGTAAATCCGGACTCTTGTTAACGCTGAGGTGTGATGACGAGGCACTACGGTGCTGAAGTAACAGATGCCCTGCTTCCAGGAAAAGCCTCTAAGCTCCAGGTAACACGAAATCGTACCCCAAACCGACACAGGTGGTCAGGTAGAGAATACCAAGGCGCTTGAGAGAACTCGGGTGAAGGAACTAGGCAAAATGGTGCCGTAACTTCGGGAGAAGGCACGCTGATATGTAGGTGAAGCCCCTGCGGGTGGAGCTGAAATCAGTCGAAGATACCAGCTGGCTGCAACTGTTTATTAAAAACACAGCACTGTGCAAACACGAAAGTGGACGTATACGGTGTGACGCCTGCCCGGTGCCGGAAGGTTAATTGATGGGGTTATCCTTAGGGAGAAGCTCTTGATCGAAGCCCCGGTAAACGGCGGCCGTAACTATAACGGTCCTAAGGTAGCGAAATTCCTTGTCGGGTAAGTTCCGACCTGCACGAATGGCGTAATGATGGCCAGGCTGTCTCCACCCGAGACTCAGTGAAATTGAACTCGCTGTGAAGATGCAGTGTACCCGCGGCAAGACGGAAAGACCCCGTGAACCTTTACTATAGCTTGACACTGAACACTGGTCCTTGATGTGTAGGATAGGTGGGAGGCTTTGAAGTGTGGACGCCAGTCTGCATGGAGCCAACCTTGAAATACCACCCTTTAATGGCTGGTGTTCTAACGTAGACCCGTAATCCGGGTTGCGGACAGTGTCTGGTGGGTAGTTTGACTGGGGCGGTCTCCTCCCAAAGAGTAACGGAGGAGCACGAAGGTTAGCTAATCCTGGTCGGACATCAGGAGGTTAGTGCAATGGCATAAGCTAGCTTGACTGCGAGAGTGACGGCTCGAGCAGGTGCGAAAGCAGGTCATAGTGATCCGGTGGTTCTGAATGGAAGGGCCATCGCTCAACGGATAAAAGGTACTCCGGGGATAACAGGCTGATACCGCCCAAGAGTTCATATCGACGGCGGTGTTTGGCACCTCGATGTCGGCTCATCACATCCTGGGGCTGAAGTAGGTCCCAAGGGTATGGCTGTTCGCCATTTAAAGTGGTACGCGAGCTGGGTTTAGAACGTCGTGAGACAGTTCGGTCCCTATCTGCCGTGGGCGCTGGAGAATTGAGGGGGGCTGCTCCTAGTACGAGAGGACCGGAGTGGACGCATCACTGGTGTTCGGGTTGTCATGCCAATGGCATTGCCCGGTAGCTAAATGCGGAAGAGATAAGTGCTGAAAGCATCTAAGCACGAAACTTGCCCCGAGATGAGTTCTCCCTGACTCCTTGAGAGTCCTGAAGGAACGTTGAAGACTACGACGTTGATAGGTCGGGTGTGTAAGTGTAGCGATACATTGAGCTAACCGATACTAATGAACCGTGAGGCTTAACCTTACAACGCCGAAGCTGTTTTGGCG
>NZ_JBJDNI010000060.1:0-1298 GCF_044900545.1 Scandinavium sp. NPDC088450
TGTATGAACCGGTCACATGGGTAACAACATTGACCGGTCACATGGGTGACACCTTCATATCAATCGAGCCGGATTATACGATGGTTTATTTTGTCGTAATGGGCCAGAACCAGCTCCCCAAAACCAACCTCGTCATGCTTCTCACTCACCGGTTTTATCCATACCCATTCATGCCGGAGTGCTTCGGAAAGAAAGATCCGTGAATTGTTAAAGCAAAGATCTCCCTTCAATGAGACACGCAACATTTTGGCTCCATCAGGCACCGGCATCTCACGTCTGGGTCCTTTGAACTGACGTTCAGAAGGATGCCAGACCGACAGAGGAGTTCTCCCGTCCAGTGCTTTATGTGGTCGAATTTCATTAAACTCCCTGCGCCAGGAATCAAACCAGGTCTGCTGCTCTTTCAGAGAGGTGAAGGGCGAATGGAGCTTCAGCGCCTCTTTCATCGTCCGGTGCATCCTCTCATGACGGCCATTTTCAGTGGGCTTGCCGGGCCGGATTCGTTCCGGAATAACACCACACTTCAGCAACCAGACTGACATTACGCTCAGTCCCCACAATCCCATACCAGCGAAAGGTGTGCCATTATCAGTTCGCAGTACCTGTGGGAGGCCACATTCCCGGAATACCCGTTCCAGACAGGACATCACAAACTTTCCATCGGTCAGATAAGTTGCATCACTCGCGAGGATAAGCCTGCTGTAATTGTCTGTCAGTGTGAACGGGTGGCACCATTGTCCGGTAGAGTGTTTGAATTTTCCTTTAAAATCAGCACTCCAGACATCATTCGGCTGAGTGACATCGTGAAGAATGTGCGGCTGAGTAGGTTTAAAACGCGGTGGCTGCCGCTTTTGGACCATCCCATGAGCCTTCAGTATTGTTCCGATAGTGCTTGTAGCGGGGACACCTGGAACCTTGAGATTGAGTAATCGCTGCCTGATTTTTTCAGGTCCCCATAAGCTGTGTTGTGCCTTCGTCTCAAGCAACAGCTGGATCATTGAATCAGGTGTTGTGTTCTGATGATGGCGGGCTCTGGAACGATCTGTCAGTGAAGTAGCATCGCCATCTGAAAAGCGGGAAAGCCATTTATAACCGGTCTTTCGACTTATCTTAAATCGACGACAAGCCTCACTGACCGAAATGTCTTCTTCCAGACACGTCATAACGAACTGCAAACGTTGCATGGTAACAGTCTCAAGCCAGGGCACGATAAACCTCCATAATCAGTCTACCGTACCAGTTATAACCTGTTACCCATGTGCCCGGTTTAAAGTGTTACCTATGTGCCAGTTCATACA
>NZ_JBJDNI010000061.1:0-1196 GCF_044900545.1 Scandinavium sp. NPDC088450
GGTAATCCCCCCATTTTTAACGGAGGCAATAAGTAGAATCAGGTCATGCGTTGAATATGCTGCATCGGCGTGTAGCCATTTAACGCCATATTCGGACGCTCGTGATTATAAAACCATTGCCACCGCGTGGCATACTCCTGCAATTCATCCAGTGAGGAAAACAGATAGTGTCCCAGCCAGTCATAACGTACTGTCCGGTTATATCGCTCAATATACGCATTCTGTTGAGGCTTACCAGGCTGAATAAAATGAAGTGTGATATTCTGCCGTTCTGCCCATGACATCAGTAACTTACCTGTGTATTCCGGCCCATTATCACACCGTATTGCCGCCGGTTTACCTTTCCATTCAATGACCTGCTCCAGCGTCCGCACAACCCGGCTCGCGGGCAGCGAAAAATCCACGTCAATGGCCAGTGCTTCACGATTGAAGTCGTCGATAACATTCAGTAAACGGACAGAACGACCATCCGATAGCTGATCATGCATGAAGTCCATCGACCAGCATTCATTGCTGTTTTCAGGTACCGTCAGCGGTTCAGGCTTATCCCGTTTCAGGCGTTTTTTCGGCTTTATTCGCATGTTCAGCGACAACTCGCAGTAAATCCGGTACACCCTTTTGTGGTTGAACTTAAAGCCTTTTACGTTACGCAGGTACAAAAAACACAGGCCAAACCCCCAGTTGCGCTGGCTGGCTGTGATGCGGAGCAGCCAGTCGGCAATGTCCGCATTTTCTGCATTCTGCTGCGGCTGGTAGCGATAGCAACTTTCGCTGACAGCAAACACCTGGCAGGCAAAACGTATGCTGACGTTTCGGTTTTTGACCGCGTGCTGTGCCATCTGCTTTCGGTGCGATGGCTTCACCACTTTTTTGCCATGGCCTCCTGAATAATCTCAGCCTTGAGTCGCTCTTCGGCATACATTTTTTTCAGGCGGCGGTTTTCGTCTTCCAGCTCTTTCAGGCGGGCCATCATGGATGCGTCCATCCCGCCATAGCGCGAACGCCATTTGTAAAAGCTGGCACTGCTCATGCCGTGTTCGCGACACAGTTCAGACACGGGTGTTCCGGCCTCGGCTTGTTTGAGGATGGACATGATCTGGCTGTCGGTAAAACGTGATTTTTTCATAGAGATCTCCCCGGTTCAGATTACGAGAAAATTCTACTTATCAACACCCCGGATTTTCGGGGGGATTACC